>NZ_NFHA01000016.1:0-76542 GCF_002159225.1 Flavonifractor sp. An91
CCCCCCCCCCCCCCCCCCCCCCCCCCCCCCCCCCCCCCCCCCCCCCCCCCCCCCCCCCCCCCCCGCTTCTCTTCTTTACGCCTGCTCCAGGGCCAGAAAATTCTCTATGATCTCCTCCCCCCGGGCGTGTACCCGGTCAAAGTCCACATGGGGATTATAGATGGCCTCCAGCTCATCGTGCATGGCCTTGGCCTGAGCCAGGGCGTCCACCGCCTCCTCCATGAGGGCGGCAGTCACCTTCCGGGCAAAGCGCAGCCGGGCCCGGCTGCGCCGCAGCAGCTCGGTGTCCACCATGGCCTCCAGCCGGATACGGCGGTAGGGCCGGCGGAGCCAGGGCTGCTCGGGGGTGGTGCTCACAAAGGCCAGGGACAGATTGGGGATAATCAGATGGGCCATCCGGTCAGGGAACATGGGATCGGGGCAGGCCACCACGTCGTGGCCCGCTGCCATTGCCCCGGCGGCCAGGCAGGTGAGCATGGTGTGGGCCAGGCCATAGGCATCGCTCAGCTCATATACCCTGCTGCACTGAGCCTCCACCGTGCCGTACTCCCGCAGCACCCCCTGCCAGGTCACCGCCCCCAAAAACCGCTGTACCGACCGGCCTGCCTGTTCCCCCTCCCGCTTCAGTTCCCGGGACAGGATGCCCTTGGCCCGCTTGGCCATCTTGGCCTCCAGGGCAGGGGTGAGCAGCAGGGCCCGCCCGTCCTCCTCCAGCTGGGCGGCAGCGGTGAGACAGCGGTAGGCCCGGGCATAGCAGGCCTTATAGCCCTTCATGCACCCTTTCAGCTCCGCACCCACCGCCTGGAGTGCCGCCCGGTCATAGCAGGCCCCCAGATCCACATAGCTCTCCACCAGGCCGGGATATTTGGGCTCCACCACATGGGGGGCAGTGCCGTCCACCACCGCCGCGCCCAGGGCAGGAATGATGACCGCGTCCAGGGAGTCGGGATCGCCGGAGCAGTAGATGTACTCCACCGAATGGCCCGCCTCCTCCATGGCCCGCCCCACCTGCTTCATCAGAGTAGATTTGCCGCAGCCCGGCCCGCCCTTCAAAATGCGGATGTCCCGGGCCTTCTCCGGGTCCAGCATCTGATCGTAAAGGGAGTAAAAGCCGGTGGGGGAATTGGCCCCTAAGTAATAACAGATCCTTGCCTCTGCTTCCATAAAAAGACCCTCCAAGAGTAAGTTTCTCACTCTCAGGGTATGCGTGGGCAGGTTGGACGGTGCGCCGGTCACATCTTGTCCCGGTAAAAGTAGAGTAATTCCTCCACCAGCATGGCCGCCGCCGGGGACAGGGGGCTGGAGCGCCGGTAGAGCAAATAGAACTGCCGCTCCAGCAGGGGACTCTCCGGGGCAAACACCAGGATTTTGCCCTCCTGAGCCGCCTCTTTGGCGGCGCAGCCCGACAGGATGGAGATGCCCAAGCCGTTCTTCACCCCCTGGAGGATACTCTCGGTGCTCTCCAGCTGGGCGGCCATGGTCAGGCTCTTTACCTCCAGGCCGATGCCCTTGAGATACTGCTCGGCCTGCTTGCGGGTACCGGAGCCGGGCTCCCGCATCAGGAAGGGGGCGTGTCTCAGGATCTCCGGCGTCATCTGGCCTCCCAGGGCCTGATACTCCGGGGTGTTGGGGGTGGCAATCACCAGCTGTTCCGCGAAGAAGGGGACGCACAGCAGTCCCGCTCGCTGGACCGGAGCCCCCACCAGCCCCAGCTCGGCTCCGTTTTCCACCATCCACTGGACCACCTGGCCGCTGTCCCCCTGCCGGACCTGGAAAAACACGTCGGGGTAGCGCTGGCGCAGCAGGGGCAGAATCTGGGGCAGCAGGTACTGAGAGGGCACGGTGGAGGCCGCCACCGACAAAGTCCCCGAGATGGAGGAGGCGGCGGTGCGCACATCCTGGGCCGCCCGTTGGCACAGGCCCAAAATCTCGGCGGCGTACCGGCTGAGCACCCGCCCGGCGGCGGTGAGCCGCAGTTCCCGGGTGGAGCGCACCACCAGCTGGGTCCCCAACTCGTCCTCCAGAGCGGCTACATGGGCGCTGACGGTAGGCTGGGTGAGATAGAGGGCCTCCGCCGCCTTGGAAAAGCTGCGCTGGCGCGCCACCTGTAAAAATGCCTCCAGTTGTTTGAATTGCATGGTAAGCCTCCGATTGCTTTTTTCGTTGAAATAAGATACACTGTTGCTAACAAACACTCAGGGGGTGATGAGATGCCGTATGAGAAGCTGCGCCTGACCGCCATGACCACGGCCGGTGGGTGAGGGGCCAAAATAGGGCCGGGTGTCCTAAGGAATGTATTGGCGGGCCTGCCTAAAGCGGCGGACCCCAACCTGCTGGTGGGTTATGACTCCAGCGACGACGCCGCCGTCTACAAGGTCAGTCACGACGTGGCCATGATCCAGACGGTGGACTTCTTCCCTCCGGTGGTGGACGACCCCTATACCTTCGGGCAGATTGCCGCCACCAACGCCCTCTCCGACGTGTACGCCATGGGGGGCGAGCCCCGGCTGGCCATGAATCTGCTGGCCTTCCCCTCCTGCCTGCCGGTGGAGGCGGTGGGAGATATTCTGGCAGGGGGCGCCTCCAAGGTAACTGAGGCCGGAGCAGTGATCGCCGGCGGCCACAGCATTGAGGATCAGGAGCCCAAGTACGGCCTGTGCGTCACCGGGCTGGTCCATCCCCGCCGCATCCTCACCAACAGTGGGGCAAAGGTGGGGGATATCCTGGTGCTCACCAAAGCGCTGGGCACCGGCATCCTGTCCACCGCCGCCAAAGCCGAGCTGCTGGAGGAGACCGACTACAAGCAGATGGTGGAACTGATGACCACCCTGAACAAGTACGCCGCCCAGGCGGTGGGGTCTATTTCCCTCAGCGCCTGCACCGACGTCACCGGCTTCGGCCTGGTGGGCCATGTGAAGGAGATGGCGGAGGGCAGCTCCACCACCATGGAGCTGTGGGCGGGTAAAATCCCCATTGTGCCCAAGGCTCTTGAGCTGGCACGGGACGGCATCATCCCCGCCGGCGCCTACCGCAACATGGACTTTACCGCCGGCGACACCCTGGAGGACTCCGCCGTCCCCCGGGAGGTGCTGGACTGTCTCTACGACCCCCAGACCGCCGGCGGACTGCTGTTTAGCGTACCCGAGCGCCAGCTCCACGCCCTCATGGGCCGGATGATGGACGCCGGGGTACCCGCCGTGGCCGTGGGCGCGGTGCGTCCCAGAGGGGAAAAGCTGGTCCACATCAAGCCATAAGCAGACAAAAGGGCTGCCGCACGTTGTGCGGCAGCCCTTTGTGCGTTTTCCCATTATACCTCTCTTTATTGATTTTTTCTATATCTTTCATTTTATTTATGGAAAATTCGTATTTCAAATTTTTGTACCCCGGCGCTATAATCTGCTTGAGAGAAAGTTTGTTTGCTTTCCTGAAAAAAAGTTAGAGAGGTGTTGTGTGTGACAAAGCTCAAAGGACACCTGCCGGTCATTCTGGCCGGGCTGGTGGTAGGCATCGCCTCGGTGGTGCTGGTTGCCCTGGGCAACCCGGTAAACATGGGCTTCTGTATCGCCTGCTTCCTGCGGGACATCGCCGGCGGCGTGGGGATGCACCGGGCCCCCATTGTGCAGTACATCCGGCCCGAGATCATTGGCCTGGTGCTGGGCGCCATGATCATGGCCCTGGCAGGCAAGGAGTTCAAGGTGCGGGGCGGCTCCTCCCCCATGACCCGGTTCGTGCTGGGCTTCTGCGTCATGGTGGGCGCCCTCATGTTCCTGGGCTGCCCCCTGCGGATGGTCATCCGCCTGGGCGGCGGCGACGGAAATGCCATCCTGGGCCTCATTGGCTTCATCATCGGCATTTTCGTGGGCACCCTGTTCCTGAAAGCAGGCTTCTCCCTCAAGAAGTCCCAGCCTCAGCCCAAGATCGAGGGTGTGCTCATGCCCGCCGTCAACGTGGGCCTGCTGATCCTGGTGATCGCCGCTCCCGCCTTTATTTTCTTCTCCACCGAGGGCCCCGGCTCCATGCGGGCCCCCATCGCCGCCGCCCTCATCGCCGGTCTGGTGGTGGGCGCCATCGCCCAGCGCAGCCGCCTGTGTATGGCCGGAGGCATCCGGGACGCCATGATGCTCAAGGACTTCCACCTGCTGATGGGCTTCGTGGCCATCTTCGTGGCCGTGCTGGTGGGCAACCTGATCGTGGGCGGCATGGGCCTCAAGGGCGGCTTCAACCCCGGCTTTGCCGGTCAGGCCGTGGCCCACACCGACGAGCTTTGGAACCTGCTGGGCATGGTGCTGGTGGGTCTGGGCTCCGTGCTGCTGGGCGGCTGTCCCCTGCGTCAGCTCATCCTCTCCGGCAGCGGCAACAGCGACTCCTCCGTGGCCGTGCTGGGCATGGTGGTGGGCGCCGCCTTCTGCCATAACTTCGGCCTGGCCTCCTCCACCGACGGCCCCAGCTTTGCCGGCAAGGTGGCCGTCATCATCGGTCTGGTCCTGGTCTGCGCCATCGGCGCGGGCAACACCAAGAAAGCGTGAGGTGAACGGTATGAATCAAGTGGACGCCAGAGGCTACTCCTGTCCTGAGCCGGTGCTCATGACCAAGAAGGCCCTGCAAAACGGCACCCCCCTGGTGGTGCTGGTGGACAATGAGACTCCCCTCCAGAACGTGCGCCGGTTTGCCGCCAACAATGGCTACCAGGTGACCTGGAAAGAGGTGGGGGAGGACTATGAGCTCACCATCACCAAGTAAGGAGCACATCGCCACCTTCCACACCCACTTCGGGGCCCTCACCTTCCACAAGAAGCTGAAAGCCCTGGGGGACAACGCGGTGATGATGCCGGTACCCCGCAAGCTGTCCGCCTCCTGCGGCACCTGCGTGAAGTTCTCCCTTCCCTTCGACCACGCCTGGGCCGATGAGGATCTGGAGGCGGTCTACCTCCATGAAGAGGGGGGCTACCGGCTGCTCTTCGAGAATGAGGAAACCTGAGAAATCCCCCCGGATGTCTTGTAGCATCCGGGGGGATTATGCTATACTAAATAAAAAAATGGGGGAGCGGACGCAATGGACACCATGATCATCGGCATCGCCGGGGGCACCGGCTCGGGCAAAACCACCCTGACTCTGGGTCTGAAGGAGCGCTTTGGGGACGCGGTCTCCATCCTCTACCACGACAACTACTACAAGCAGCACGACGAGATGCCCTATGAGGAGCGGTGCAAGCTGAACTACGACCACCCGGACGCCTTCGACACCCAGCGTTTGGTGGACGATCTGGACGCTCTGCGCCGGGGGGAGACGGTGTACAGCCCCACCTACGACTACACCATGCACAACCGGGCCGCCGAGACGGTGGAGGTCCGCCCCGCCAAAGTCATCCTGGTGGAGGGCATCCTCATCTTCGTGGAGCCCGCCCTGCGGGAGCGGATGGACATCAAGCTCTTTGTGGACACCGACGCCGACGTGCGTATCCTCCGCCGCATCATGCGGGACGTAAAACAGCGGGGCCGCTCCCTGGACTCGGTGGTGCAGCAGTACCTCACCACCGTCAAGCCCATGCACGAGCAGTTTGTGGAGCCCTCCAAGCGGTACGCCGACCTGATCGTACCCGAGGGCGGCCGCAACCAGGTGGCTATGGACATGATCATTCAGCGCATCCGCAGCCATATTTCTTTGGATTGACAGACAGCAAAAGGGAACCTGCCATACGGCAGGTCCCCTTTTCTTATTGAAACCGGTAGCCCTTTTGCTGCAAACTCTGGAGAAAGCCCATGAAATGCCCATGGTCCCAAAAGTTCAGCAGCCGCCAGCCCTCCATGGGATGGAAGGAGACAATGCGGGCCTCATCCTCCAGCCACAGCCGGTGGAGCATTTTTGTTCCCATCATGTTTTCAGCAGCGCCT
Organism: Flavonifractor sp. An91; assembly: GCF_002159225.1. Classification (NCBI taxonomy): domain Bacteria; kingdom Bacillati; phylum Bacillota; class Clostridia; order Eubacteriales; family Oscillospiraceae; genus Flavonifractor; species Flavonifractor sp. An91. The sequence continues at coordinate 5,893 of NZ_NFHA01000016.1, forward strand.
CCTCCAGGGTGCAGACATAGGTCAGCGTCCCGTCCTTGTACTGGTATACGCCCTCTACTCCATCCACATCGGCCAGCACCAAATCACCATATTCCAGCTGGATATTCCCGATGAGCCTCGTGATGTCGGCAAAGTCGGCACCCAGTTCCCGGGCGGCGTCGGTCTTGTGGATCTCATCGCCATAGAAATCATAGATGATCACATTATTTTTCTCACCCGTGGGCCAGGTCAGGGCCTCCTGGAATCCATCGTCGTCCAGGTCGTAGAGCTCCACATTGGTGTTCTCCCCGGCTGCCATCAGGTAGAGATAGAGCTGCGGGTCCTCCACGATGGCCGATTCGTTGACCATATCTCCCACATAGCGCAGCAGCACCGTATAGGGCTGGGACTGGATGGCGTAGACGCTGATGTGGGAATCACCCGGGCCGTTCAGGTACAGGCACAGCCCGCCGTCGGCATCCATATAGGACTCCGGGTCCTCAATGGACTCCAGCCTGGCCGCCGCTGCTTCCAGCACCTCTGCCTCTGTTCCGGTACGGGTCAGCTCGGTCTCCTGGTTACAATCTACCCACACCAGGCGGCTGGTCAGCCCGCTGGCATTCTTCAGCACAGACTCCATGGCCAGCCCTTGCCCCGACAGGGTAATCCGGCTGTCCGGCGTAAAGCTCTCCGCCATGAGGGCCATCACCTGGGGCTCAATGGCGATGTGAGGATAATCGGTAATGGCGGTGTCCTGCCACTGGGTGGTGATCCTCCAGCAGCCCTCCGTCCCCTCCACATAGTAATAACGGTAGTTCCAGCCGTACCACTGGGCCTCAAAGACCCGTCCGCTGTCGCCGGCAGGGGTCATACCCTGGGTATCCCCCGCCAGATAGTCGGCCAGGTTGGTCTTGGTATAGTCCACCGTAATGGCCGAGCCGGTGTTGTACTGGGACACCCATACGCTGTGGACCGGGTCCGCCGACCACTGGGTCCAGGCCATCACAGGAACATAGAGATACCAGCCGTCCCCATCGTAGCGGTGGACCGGATAGTTGCTGGGCTTGGAGTCCTCCGACGGATAGGTAATCTGTTCGATCCAGTCCCCCACATAGAGCGGCAGGTCCAGGCCCTGGTCGGTCACATACCAGTCGTAGATAGCCTCTTCATAGCTGTTGTGATAGCCCAAGAAATCGAAGTTGTCGTTGACGACCTGATCGTAAAGAACGTCATAAGTGCCGTCGGGGTAGCGCAGGGCGACGATGTTGTGCCCACCCTGGCCCTCCAGGTCAAACCAGCCGTCCTTCTCGTACATACCGCCCACCAGGGCAACTTCTTCGGCGGGAACGTCCAGCTGCACCAGGTAGTTAAAGGTCCAGGCCTCCAGGGTGCCCTCGGGGGCCAGTCCTTCCACCTCGCCCATCTTGTCCAGCCAGGCCACCTTGGTGCCGGTGACCTGGGCAGTGGCCTCCTCGGTGGTAGCTGTCCCGTTGGAGAATTTATAGTAGGTTACCTCTTTGACACTGTCCAAGGTCTGCTGGGCAAAGTCCTCCATGCTCTGATACTGCCCGCTTTCGCTGGAAGGAGTCTGGCTGGCCTGCCCGGCGGGGTTGGCGGCGCAGGCGGCAATGACCGCCACACAGGCCACCCCTGCCACCAAAGACAGCCACACCCGGGGCCGCTTCCACCGCAGCAGGTTGCGGATACGCCCCTTGGGGTCTCCCTCCCCAAAGGCCAGGGGGGTACCCGCGATGGTGAGCCGTCCGGTGGCCAGAGCCAGCAGGGAAGCGGAGTAGTCTGCCTTTACCTTTTCGCCCAGCTGCCGCACCACCGCCTCGTCGCACCGCATCTCCATGTCCTTGCCCGCCAGAATGAAGGCCGCCCACACCAGGGGGTTGAACCAGTGGAGGCACAGGCCGGCAAAAGCCAGCACCTTTACCACATGGTCCCCGTGGCGGATGTGGTACCGCTCATGGCGGATGATGTAGCCCATCTCCCCCTCCGTCAAGGTGGAGGGCAGATAGATTTTAGGCCGTACCAGTCCCAGCACAAATGGGGTGGAGATGTGGTCGGCCAGATAGATGTTGTCCCGCAAACGCAGGCTGCCCACCAGTCTACGCCGCAGCCGAAGCAAGGCGAAGATGCTGTACCCCGCCATGCCCAGCACGCCGGCCAACCACACCCAGGCCGCCACAGCGGCCCAGTCCACAGTGGAAGTAGCCTGCTGTTCCGGGACTACAGGAGCCAAGGAATCAGAGGCGGGTGTTTGGGGCTCCACCGGCACCTGCTCGGTCTGGGGCTGGATAGCCTCCGGCTGCCGCTGGGGCTGCACATAGGTGACGGTGCTCACCACCGGGCTTGCCTGTCTGGCCGGGGCGTCCAGGGCCCCCAGCAGGGAGATGCCGGAGGGCAGGGACACCGGACACAGAAGCCGGAAGAGCACCACCGCCCACAGGGCATAGGAAAAGACCTTTGGGGCCCGCTTCAGGGCCAGTCGGGCCGCTATCACACACAGGATCACGATACCTGCCGTGAGGCTCATGTTCAAAAGGGTCGGGAACAGCGTCTGAGACAAGAATGCCGTCATTTTAGGTCACCCCCTGCTCTCATCAATGAGCTGCTGTAACTGCGTGATCTCCTCCTGGGACAGTTTTTTCCGGCGGGTGAAGGCAGTGAGGAAGGCGGGCAGAGACCCGGAAAAAGTCTCCTCCACAAATTCCTCGCTCTGCCGGGCGTAGAACTCCTCTTTGGACACCAGGGCGGTCACCACCCCGTCCTGATTTTGAAAAATGCCCCGCTGGCACAGCCGCTTGAGCACCGTATAGGTGGTGGACTTTTTCCAGCCCAGGGCCTCCTCCGCCTGGCGCACCAGCTGGGTGGAGGTCATGGGTTCCCCCTGCCAGATGAGATCGGCAAAGCGGGACTCCACCGCCCCCAGTTTCCAATCGCTCATAGGATCGCCTCCTTTGGTCTACTACTTGTCGTCCTCACCTGTAGTCTACAGTCTATAGACCATTCTGTCAATGACAATCCGGTTACAAAAAAGGGTCTGTTGCAAAATGTGCAGCTCGTACAAAGACCCGTCATTCCGAGAAAAACGGCCGCCCACCGGGCGGCCGTTTTTCTCGGGAATCCGCCCCTTTTGCCGGGGAAACGGATTGCCACGCCAGTGTGCGCACTGGCTCGCAATGACAGGTTTGTGCAAAACAGCTATTTTGCAACAGGCCCTTTTCAGGCAAATTTCTTCCGCAGGCGGAAGAGCTGCCAGATGATGCAGAACATGACGATGATCCATACCACCAGCACACCCATCAGAATAAGCGTGCCCAGGGTATCCCATTCCTCCCAGGGCAGGGGCAGGCACATGAGGGTACGCAGCACCGCGTCCACATTGCGGCAGGTCCGCAGGCCGCTCCCGTTCTCCCCTGCTCCATCCGCCAGGATAGCCAGGTCGGTGAGCAGTTGGAAGTGAAAATACAGGCCGATGCAGGTAAGCAGCGCATTCAGCAGGAAAAACTGCCTCATCAGTGTCTGTCCGGTGGCAAACACCGCCAGCCAGTCGGCCAGCTCCCTCGCTCCCAGCAGGATGCAGAAGGGTTTGAGCAGGGTCAGGTCCCGCAGCTGATCCCCCAGCAGGGTGATGGCGGAGAAAAACAGCAGATAGCCCACCCAGTTGGGCAGCAGATTCAGGGTACCCAGGTTAAAATTCAGATGGAGAAATACATAGCCCCAGGCAATTTTGGTCAGGCCACGATAGGTACTGCTCATGGGACCACCTCCTCCGGCAGAGCCACGCAGATGTAGGTTCGATCCCCGTCCTCAACGGCCACCGCCAGGGCCTCTGGCATGGCGGTCAGGGTCATATTCTCGCCGCTGTATAAGCCGGTGCTCTTCCGCACCGGGTCCTCATCCGGCCCCACCGGATACAGGGTATACCGGTAGTCCGCCTGGGAAAGGGCGCGCTCCGGATCGGCGGACCGGGACATGAAGGCCAGCTCCACCGGCACTTCCACAGGCTCCTCCGTCTGTCTCACAGTGACTCGGAGGGCAAAGCCGTCCTGCATCAAAGTAAACGGGGTATTGGGGCGGGGAGCCGGCTCGACCCAGCCGCTGGAGAGATAACCGACCAGTTGCTGCGGCCTGTAGGAGGATACGGTGCGGTCAATGCCCAGCTGCATCCGCAGGTCCACCTCCACCCGAAGGGTGGCTGTCTCCGCCACGTAGGTGGTGCCGGGGGTGTTCAAATTCCGGGGGAGCCACCGGGGCGCCCCGTCCTCGGCGAATCCCATCCAGCTCTCCAGTTCCCCCAGGGGAGTTACCGTCCAGAATTCTCCCTCCGGACGGACCGCCACCTGCTGGACGGCCACGCCTTTGGTCTCATCTCCCTCCAGTGGGACAAAAAACAGGGTGCCGGTGTAGCCACCCGCTCCATCGGCCAGCAGGTTCATCACCGACCACTCCGCCTGCCAGGCAGGCCGGGACCAGTGAAAATTCAACTCCCAGAACAGGGAGTCATTCAGGTCCACCTCCTCAAAGGGTGCCTCCACCGCCTGAACCACCTGGGCCCGTTCCTTCTCCGGGGTCACCATAGCAAAATATACCGGACTGTCGCACAGCACCGCCTTAGCGTAGGTGTCCAGCGCTCCGGCCACGGTGGTGGGCCGGTTGAGCATGGCGGCGGTCATTGCAAAACTCCCCCGCTGGTCATACTCAGGCACCGCCACCGCCCCGCCGGTGCCCGCCAGACAGGTCACCGCCAGCACCACCGCCACGCACCGGGCCCCTAAAGCCACCCCTCTGGGGTAACGCTTGAACCGGGCAATGGCCCCGATACGGTCCTTGATGTTGCGGCCCCCGTTGGCCATGGAGGTGGTACCCGGCGCCCGGGCATATTTGTCCTCCGCCATGGACAGGAGGATCACGCCATATTCCCGCCGCTGCTCCCCCTCCAGCCGTTCCAGCACCCGCTGGTCGCACAGTGCCTCGCTGTCGTTCTGGGCCCGGTTCCAGCAGTACCACAGCAGGGGGTTGCACCAGTGGAGGCAGCGCAGCAGGCAGATCCCTACGCCGGCCCACAAATCCCCATATTTCAGGTGGAGCAGCTCGTGGAGGAGCACCTTGTCATCCACCGCCCGCTCCGGCAGCACCAGCACCGGGGAGAGCGGCCCGCACACAAAAGCGCTCTCCGCCGCCGCCAGCACAACCACTCGCTTGGGCACCTTCAGGCCGTACCTCACCGCCACCCGCTCCAGCTGGGCTGTCACCTCAGGTGCGGGGGCCTTTCCCCGGGCCACCTTCCGGCGCAGAGCCACATAGGTCATCAAAAACCACAGCAGAGTAAGGACCACCCCGGCCACATAAATGATAAAAAGCCAGTCGGTCACACTGGTGGGCATGACAGGCCGGAGCAGCGGCACCGGGGCCGCCACCTCCGTCCCGGTATAGGGCTGGGTGAGGGCAGAGGACAGGTTGGCCTCCACCGTCAGTCTGGCGGTCTCCAGCGCCATCCGCCCCTCCGGCAGGAGGGACCGGCCCAGCAGCCCGGCAGGCAGCAATACCCGCAGGGCCAGAATGGCCCACACTCCATACTGCCACCGGGGAGACAATTTGTCCAAAAAGAGCCGCTTGGCAATGAGCAGCACCGCCGCCGCCACCGAGGCGGTAAGGGTCTGCATCAAAAAGGCCCAGATGTTTTCCATGGATCACACCTCCATGTCGTCCAGCAGCTTCCGCAGCTCCTCCCGCTCCTGGGCAGTCAGCTTCTCCTCCTTCAAAAAGGCGGCCACCAGCTTGCCCGCCGAGCCCTGATACACCCGGTCCAGCAGCCCCCGCCGCTCCTGAGCTGCACAGGCCTCCCGGTCCACCGCCGCCTGGTAGCGGTGGGGCGCCTGAGTCTTGTCAATGGTCACCAAACCTTTGGCCTCCATCCGGGTCAGGTAGGTGAGCACCGTATTGCGGCTCCAGCCGGTGGCGGGCCGCAGCGCCTCCACCGCCTCGCCCAGAGCCAGCCCATCCGGCGACGTCCACAGCACTTCCAGCACCCGCCACTCCTTGTCACTCAGCTTCATCTCCGCCCCTCCTACAGCTGTAGTATCTACATAGATACTACAGCTGTAGGAGTATAATGTCAACACTTTCGCCAAATTTTCCGCAAACAGAAAAAAAGCCTACAGACCATCCCGGAATTGTGGTACAATAGCCGTTGAGTGAAAAATGATATGAGAAGGGACGGAGACCGGAAATGGACAAAATCGGGTTTGACAATCAAAAATATCTGGAGCTCCAGTCGGCGCACATCCGGGAGCGGATTCGCAAGTTCGACAACAAGCTCTACCTGGAATTTGGCGGCAAGCTGTTTGACGATTATCACGCCTCCCGGGTACTGCCCGGCTTTGAGCCGGACAGCAAGATCCGGATGCTGAAGGAGCTGCGGGATTCGGTGGAGGTGGTCATCGCCATCTGCGCCAATGACATTGAGAAAAATAAGGTCCGGGGCGACCTGGGTATTACCTACGATGTGGACGTGCTGCGGCTCATCGACGCTTTCCGGGGCCAGGGCCTGCTGGTGGGCAGCGTGGTCATCACCCAGTATGCCGGCCAGCCCGCCGCCGACGCCTTCCAGCGCCGGATGGAACACCTGGGCGTCAAGACCTATCTGCACTATCCCATTGCCGGTTATCCCCACAACACCACCCTCATCGTCAGCGACGAGGGCTACGGCAAAAACGACTATATCGAAACCCAGCGGCCTCTGGTGGTGGTCACCGCTCCCGGCCCGGGCAGCGGCAAAATGGCGGTGTGCCTGTCCCAGCTGTACCACGAGTACAAGCGGGGCGTGAAGGCGGGCTACGCCAAGTTTGAGACCTTCCCCATCTGGAACCTGCCCCTCCAGCATCCGGTGAACCTGGCCTACGAGGCCGCCACCGCCGACCTGGGGGATGTGAACATGATTGACCCCTTCCACCTGGCCGCCTACGGGGAGACCACGGTGAACTACAACCGGGACGTGGAGATCTTCCCCGTCCTCTCCGCCATGTTTGAGAAGATCATGGGAGAGTGTCCCTACAAGTCCCCCACCGATATGGGCGTGAATATGGCGGGCAAGTGCATTGTGGACGACGACGCGGTGTGTGCCGCCGCCCGGCAGGAGATCGTCCGCCGGTATTACACCGCCCTGTGCGACCGCCGCATCGGCACCGCCACCGACGATCTGGTGTACAAGCTGGAGACCGTCATGCAGCAGGCCCATGTGGACGTGTCCATCCGCACGGTGGTGGCAGCCGCCGCCCAGGTGGCCGAGGAGACCGGCAACCCCGCCGGAGCCATCGAGCTGCCCGACGGCGAGGTGGTCACCGGTAAGACCACCGATCTGATGGGCGCCTCCTCCGCCGCCCTGCTCAACGCCCTCAAGCGGCTGGCAGGCATCGACCATGAACACCACCTGATCTCCCGTGAGGCTCTGGAGCCCATCCAGCAGGTGAAGGTCCACCACCTGGGCTCGGTGAACCCCCGGCTCCACTCTGACGAGATCCTCATTGCCCTGGCCATCTCCGCCACCACCAATCCTCTGGCCAAGCAGGCGCTGGATCAGCTCTCCGCCCTGCGGGGGTGTGAGGCCCACTCCTCCGTCATTCTCTCTCCCGTGGACTCCCACACCTACAGCCGTCTGGGCCTGCGCCTCACCTGCGAGCCCCAGTATGAGACCAACAAGCTGTATCACAAATGAGTTTTCCAACAAAAAATGGGTGCTGTCTGCTGACAGCACCCATTTTTGATGGCTGTGGCCTGGATCAGGCGCCCAGAGCCTCCGCCGGAATCTCAAAGTCGGTGGCGTTGTTGTAGTTGGAGCAATCCATGGTGACCTCCACCTTGTCGATGGTCAGCGTATCGCCGCCCTCGATGCCGGACATGGCCTTGCTCATCATGGACTGCATCACGTCGGTCATATCCATGAAGTAGCGCACGGGGTAGCCGCTCTCCTGGTCGATCCACACGGTGATGGGCATATCGCCCAGGCCGCTGTACAGCTCGGAGACATCCACCATGCCGCCCAGGCTGGACTCCAGATTGGTGGTGGCGCCGCTGGCCTTGAGCACCTCTTCCATGGCGTCGCCCCGGATCACGCCGGTATACTTGTCGGTGGTCACGCCGTTGATCTCCTCAGTGCCCACGCTGATGTACTCCGCGCCGCTGTCCAGATAGAGGTTCACGCTCTGCTGGGCGTCATACTGCTCCAGCGCATTGACGGCGGCGGTCTGGCTGGTCCAGGTGTTGCCGTCATAGAGATACATATTGTAGGTATCCCCGTCGGCCTGGGCGAAAATGCTCATGGACACGGAGCCCAGGGAACCCATGTCCATGGTCATGTCGGCCTTCATCTTCATGGGGTCGTTGAAGCACACCATATCCATGGTGGTATCAGTCTCCACCTTCTGGCCCATGGCGGTCATATCCATCTCCATGACCATGGTGGCCTCCATGCTCTCCACCGCATTGACCTTCTCAGAGGCCGCCCGGATCTTCGCGGTAGCATCTTCCTTGTTGGCAGTCCCGCCGCCGCAGGCAGTCATGGACAGGGTCAAAGCGGCACCCAGCGCAAGGGCTGCAATCCTCTTTCCGCTCTTCATAGGATTTACCTCCTTGTGATTGTGTCTAACATTTTTATTCGGATCCCGATGGGATGTATTCAAGTTTACCATAGTTTCTTCCCCTTGTCTCCCCTTTTTTCTGAAAGTTTTCTGAAAATTCTCCGTGGGTTTTTCCACCGTCCCGTGTATAATGAAACAGAAAGGTAACGTGGAAAGGGGGTGCCGGCGTGGAGGAGCGGGACATCATAGAGCGGCTGCTGGGGCGGGATGAGACCGGTCTGCATGATCTGCTGCGCTATTACGGTCCCCTGATGCGCTATATCATCGCGCCCATCGTGACAGACCCCCACGACCAGGAGGACTGTCTGTCAGAGGCGGCCATGCGGGTATGGGACCGGGTGGACCAGTTCGATCCCCAGCGGGGCAGCTGGACTGCCTGGCTGACTGCGGTGGTCCGCAATACCGCCCGAAATCACCGGCGGGCCGTTCAACCCCACCACAGCACCCAGGACCTGGACTAAAACACCCCCTCCACCCAGCCCACCCCGGAGGAGCTGCTTCTGCGGCAGGAGCGGCAGGCCGCCGTCAACCGGGCTTTAACCCGGCTCTCCCCCGACGAGCAGACCCTCTTTTACCGAAAATATTACTACTTACAGCCCACGGCTCAGATTGCCGCCGAACTGGGCACCACGGAGCGGGCGGTGGAGGGCAGGCTCTACCGGCTGAAAAAGCGTCTGCGGAAACTGTTGGGAGGTGAGGGATATGCGGGACCCTGATTGGGAGGCCATGGATGAGCAGGAATTTGAAGCCCTGCTGGAAAGCAGCGTCATCCAGCCCCCACCGGAAGAAGTGGTGGCGGAGGTCACCCCCTGGCGGCTGGCCACCAAGCGCATCCTCACCGGCATCGCCCTCACCACCGTCACTTTAAATTTCTGGTGGCTCAACTACCTTCTCCCCGCCATAGGTATAGCGCTGATGCTGCTGGGCTTCCGGGCCCTCCGGCGGGAAAATCGGTGGCTGGGTCTCTGCTTCGGCATCACGGTGTTCCGTGCCGTCTATCTGTATGCCGGTCTGATCCTCAACAGCACCATTTGGCACAGCACCATATTCCCCTCTCCCGTGGTCTATGGATTGACCGGAGTCAATCTGCTCCTTACATTCGCCCAATTCTTCTGCCTGTGGCGCGGATTTCGGGCGGTGCAGCAAAAGGCGGGGCTTCCCGCTCGTGCAGGGGGCGCCGTGGCTCTGATGGTATGGTATGGCGTCATTTTCCTGCTGGCCCTGGTGCAGTATGTGGGATTCATCCTTCTTGGCATCTTGTTGGTGAGCTATATCTGTATCCTCCGCAGCCTGTGGAAGCTGTCCAAAGAGCTGGATCAGGCGGGCTATGCCATCCGCCCCGCGCCGGTGCGCATCGAGGACGGAACCGCGGCCCTGGCCATTGCCATCCTGCTGGTGGCCGGCTGCTTTTTGGGCTGGCTGCTGGGGTGCAAGTATCCCATGGACTGGCAGGCGACAGACCCTGCCGAGCACAGCGGTGTGGAGGAGATCGAGGCACAGCTGCTGGAGCTGGGCTTCCCCGATTATGTGCTTCAAGATCTGACTGCCGAGGACATCGCCGCCTGCGACGGCGCCCTGCGGGTGGTAACAGATGCCCACAATCATTCTGTGAATAACAGCGCGAACGAACCCCTGCGCATCACCGGTGTGGCGGTGGAGCTGCCCGGCGAACAAGGTCGATGGATGATTTTCCACCACTTCCTCTGGACCGAGGACCCCGGCTTCTACGGCACCGAGTCTATCCAGCTCTGGCCCGCCCAGCACCTTTCGGAGGGATGGAGGTCTGCGGGAACTGTCTCCGGTCGGGTGTTGTACGACAAGAACGGGCAAACCTACTCCGCTCCTTACTACTATCTGGGCGAGCAGACCTTTACCTCAGACAGCATTTTCTGGGGAGAGCAGACCAGCACCGACTTATTCGCCGCCTTCTCCATGCCTGAGACGGGCGAAAACAAGCGGGGTTATCTGGCCTATCCCATTGCAGCACTCCAGGACGGCTATATCCTTGACAGCTGGTTCAATTACACCCACCAGCGCACCGCCCTCCAGTACCCCGCCATGACCGCTATGGAGGCCAGAATGAGCAACGGTCTGAACTGGTACGGTCCCTTCTACACCGTTCAGGACGCGCTTCAGTTCTACCCCACAGCAGAAAGTGCAGATCTTCTTTCGTAGGAATCGCCCCTACGGCACATAATAGCTGTTCTTCCGCAAAAAAGGACCGGGCTGATATCAGCCCGGTCCTTGTGCATCTGATTAGTCTGCCTCGTCCTGCATCGCCTTGGCGGCCTCGATGGCCTTCTCCTGGGCGGCGGGAGGTGCGTCCGCCCCAGCGGGTCAAGACCCGCCGGGGACCCCATTTCTTTTTATCTGCTCGGGGCAAATGAATTGCCCCGGCATCAAGGTTTTGCCCATAGGGCAAAACGCTTGGACGAGGACGCTTTTCCTCCCGCCGAAAAAACGGGCCGGGCTGATATCAGCCCGGCCCTTGTGCATTCTATTAGTCTGCCTCGTCCTGCATCGCCTTGGCGGCCTCGATGGCCTTCTCCTGGGCGGCGGGAGGAGCGTCCTCGTAGCGGACAAAGTGGAAGGTGAAGGAACCGCGGCCCTGAGTCATGGACCGCAGGTCGATGGCATAGCGGCTCATCTCCGCCATAGGCACCTCGGCCTCCACCACCTGGTTGCCCTCGCCGTCGGGGTTCATACCCATCACGCGGCCACGGCGCTTGTTCAGGTCGCCGATGACGTCGCCCATGTAGCTGTCGGGGATGGTGACCTTCAGCTCGCCGATGGGCTCCAGCAGCACGGGGCTGGCCTGGGGCATACCGGCCTTGTAAGCCAGCTGCACGGCGGTCTTAAAGGCCATTTCGGAGGAGTCAACGGGGTGATAGGAGCCGTCGAACAGGGTGGCCTTCAGGTACACCACGGGATAGCCCGCCAGCACGCCGTGGACCACGGCTTCACGCATACCCTTCTCAACAGCGGGGAAGTAGTTCTTGGGCACAGCGCCGCCCACGACCTCCTCGCAGAACTGGAGCTCCTCGGTGTCGCCGGGCTCAAAGCGCATCCACACGTCGCCGAACTGGCCGTGACCGCCGGTCTGCTTCTTGTGGCGGCCCTGGACCTCCACCTTCTTGCGGATCTTCTCACGGTAAGCCACACGGGGCTCGGAGAGCTCGGCGTCCACGCCGAAGCGGCTCTTCAGGCGGGAGACGATGACGTCCATCTGCATATCGCCGGTACCGGAAACCACCATCTGGTGGGTCTCGGCGTTGTTCACCCAGTTGAAGGTGAGATCCTCTTCGTTCAGGCGGGTAAGACCGGCAGCGATCTTGTCCTCCTGGCCCTTGGTCTTGGGGCTGATGGCCACGGAATAGCAGGGCTCGGGGAAGGGGATGGGCTCAATCTTGACCACCTTGCGGGGATCAGACAGGGTGTCGCCGGTCTTGACCTTGTCCATCTTGCCGATGGCGCCGATGTCGCCGCACTCCAGCTCCTTGACCTCCTCGGCCTTCTTGCCCTTCATGACGTACAGGCGGCCCAGCTTCTCGGTCGCGCCGGTGCGGGCGTTGACCACCTGCATATCGGGCTTCAGGTTACCGGAGAGCACCTTCACATAGGAGTACTTGCCGTACTGGTCGGACACGGTCTTCCACACAAAGGCGCAGGGCAGAGCGCCGGGGAAGGCCACGAACTCGTCCAGCTCGCCCTTCTCGTTCTCGCCCATGAGGGGATGACCCTCCAGGGGAGAGGGCAGCAGCTCCACGATGATATCCAGCAGCATACGGGTGCCCAGGCCGGTGATGGCGGAGCCGCACACCACGGGGAAGAGGGACAGGTCCTTGACACCCTGGCGCAGGCCCTGGATCATCTCGGCGTAGGTGAAGTCCTCGCCGGAGAAATACTTGTCCATCAGCTCCTCGCTGGTCTCGGCCACGGACTCCTTCAGGGCGTCGTACAGCTCGTCCAGCACGGGCAACTTCTCGTCGGGCACGTCGATCTCCACGCGCTCGCCCTTGGGGCCCGCCTCAAAGGCACGCTTATGGAGCACGTCGATGAAGCCAATGACCTTCTTGTCGGCGTCCCAGATGGGGGCCACCACGGGGGCGATGTTCTTGCCGAAGCGCTCCCGCAGGGTGTCGAAGGCGGCGTTGTAATCGGAGTTATCCTCGTCGGTCTTGGAGATGTAGAGCAGACGGGGCATATTGCGGCGCTGGCACAGCTTCCAGGCCTTCTCGGCGCCCACGCTCATGCCGCCCTTGGCGGAGCAGACGATGATGGCGGCGTCGGAAACCTGCATGGCCTCCATGACCTCACCGGAGAAGTCGAAGTAGCCGGGAGTGTCCAGCACGTTGATCTTACAGCCGTTGTACTCAATGGGGGCCACCGCGGTGGAGATGGAAATCTGGCGGCGGGTCTCTTCGGGATCATAATCACAAACGGTGTTTCCGTCGGCAGGATTGCCCAGACGGGGGGTACCACCGGTCAAAAACAGCATACTCTCGGCCAGGGAGGTCTTTCCGTTGCCACCGTGTCCCAGCAGACAGACGTTGCGGATATTTTGTACGGAATAGCTCATAACTTGTTTCCTCTCCTTACATTTGGAATCGCGGAGCAGCATGGTAAACTGCTGTTGTCCATTATACATGAAAGTTCCGTCAGTTACAACTAAAACTTTAGAAAAATCGCGCAAACTCCCGGGTAAGGCAGAGGAAGGCCCCGCCGCAGAAGGGGCGGGGCCTTGGGACAGTTCAGCTTTGGTCCACGGGGATGGTCTGGCCGTTGAGGGTAATGGAAACCACCTGCTCCGGGTCGATGGGCTGATCGAAGGCCCAGGTGGCCCACCAGCTGTTTCCATCCGCATACGTTGGGGTCAGGACGGTGCCGTCCTTCAAAAAGACCGTAGGAGTAAATTTCTCCAGTGTAATAAAGCGGAGGGTTTTTCCATCCTCCAGGTACATGGTATCCTGATCACAAACCAAAGTAAGGCTCAGCGGGGAGAGTTCCAAGGACTGGGCCATGACAGAGCCCTCCGACTCAAGATCAGCAGGCAATGCAAGGGAGATGGAAAAATGCTCAGATTCCACTGTCTGGAGTGGAATTTCTATGGTCCACTCCCCTTCCACCGGTTTACTCAGGGCAGAATAGTCCACCAGCATCTCCACCTGGGTTAGCCTGGGCAACTGCTCGGGGCCAAAGCCCTCCAGACAGTAGTCCAAATCTCCCTCCACCAGCGTGACTTGTTCCAGATCACGCCCGATTCCCGCACCGTCCTCATTCAAGATGGTGGCGCAGACGGTTACGTTCTGCCAAACCGCACGATTGGCGGGGCGTACCCGCACATGGAGATTACCATCTTCTGCAAAGCCAGCCGCCACAATGGAAAACGGCGTTCCAGCATCGGCGCTTTCCAACTCCGGTTGGGGCAGCAGGACGGTGGAGCCGTCCTGTGTCCGGGTACTGGGAAGCAGTTTTTCTGTGATTCCGGTCTGTTCCGAAGAAGCGGAAATCCGCTGGGATACCGATTGGTACCCCCCCAGCAGGCGCTCCACGTCCAGACAAAGTACGGCGCCCTCCGGTACGTTCTCCCTGCCAGTGGCAGTGAGTACAAACAGGCAGGTCCTGCTGTCCGGGTCGTAGGAAAGCTGCCTGACACTGTAACTGCCGTAGGGCCAGACATCCCTGCCCGTTCCCATCAGGGAATAGCTTATCTGCGTGGTTTCATCCAGCCGATTCTCATTCAGATCCTGAGCTGTAAAATAGACCCGCACCATCCTGCCGTCAGCTAGGGCTCGGACTCCTTCGATCCGGATCCCCTGATCCTCACAGGCGGCCTCCACCTCTGTGGCATAGGGGGCCCGGCTGCCCAGGTCGTTCTGGATGGCCTGCCAGAGGGTGGGCCCCGCCGCCAAGGCGGTAACGGTAAGGGCGGCGGCAGCGGCTGCCGCCACAAGTCCCCGCCGGGTGAGGCGGCGGGGCCGGATCTTTTCCCCGAACAAAACGGCCCTCATCCGGTGCCGGGTATCCTCCACCAGTGCCCGGTCCGGAGCAATCTCGTCAAATTTGGCGCGATAGTCGTGCTCAAACACAGGAATCCCCTCCTTCTTCCAGATAGTCTCGCAGCTGCCGCCGGGCACGCATGAGGCGCATCCGCACGGCGGACTCCTTCTTGCCCAGCAGCCCGGCAATCTCAGGGGTGGAGTACCCCTCGTAGTAGTAGAGATGGACCACCACCCGCAGCTCGGGGGACAGCCTATCCAGGCAGGCGTCCAGCTCGCTTCCCCCCTCCGGCGGCGGCGCCGTCAGCTCCCCCGTGTCCTCCAGGGGTTGGGTCCGGCGGCGGAAGGGATTGCGCCAGTAGGAGTTGGCACAGTTGATGGTCACCCGGCAGAACCAGGCTTTTTCGTGTTCCTCAGTTTCCAGCTGGGGACGCTTGGCCACCAGGCGGAGAAACACCTCCTGAAACACGTCCTCCGCCCCCTCCTTGCTGCGGGTGCGGGCAAAGGCCAGTCGGTAGACCAGCCCGGCGTACCGCTCCAGCAGCTCCTCCGCCCGGGCATTGAACCCGTCGGCATCCTTCTTCACATGACCCCTCCTCTCCAGGTGTTTGAAAAGGCCTTTCACCTGAACTACGCGCCAGCCCTCTGTTTCGTCACATCCAAATAGAAAAAGCGCAGGCCCGCAGCCTGCGCTTTCTCAAAATAATTACGGTTGCACGATCTCGCTGCCGTCCAGCGGCACGGTGTAGGCGGTGCAGCTGGCGGTACCGTCAGGGCCAGGGGTGACCTGCTCCAGCTGGCACAGCCAGCCGGTACCCTCCTGGTTCAGTCCGGCGCACATCAGCTTGGTGGTAGTGCCGTCCTGAGCAGTGGGGCCGGTCATGGTACCGTCCTCACCCACCGTCAGCTCGTCGGTGTTCCAGCCCAGCCAGGCGGCCAGCTTGTACAGGGCTTCCGTCTGGGTAAGACCGATCTGGGTAAGCGTGGGATTCACGGTGGCCTGGGTCGTCTGGACGCCCCGGTCGTCCGGGGTCACGCTGTAGGGTTCAGCTCCAGTTCCAGCAGGTGTCTGGGACGCAGCAGCAGGCTCCGTGGTCTTTGTGCTGCCCTCTCCGGAATAGCTCTGACCGCCCTGCTGGCTGTCTGTCCCCTGACCGGAGCTGCCGCCGGCAGTCTGATCCTCCTGATTGCCGCTCTCTGCCTGGGCCTGGGTGGGCTGGGGCACGATCTCTCGGGTCACCGGTCCCTCCTCATCGCCTCCGGCAGGCAGGTTGCTCTCCACCGCCACGGAAATGCTGCCGGGGGCCTGCTCGCCGCCCCGGAAGCCGCCGGTGCGCCACTGGTCCATAACCCCAGCGCCCACCAGCACCAGGGCGGCCACCGCCGCCAGGGAGGCCAGGCTCCGCCAGCGCCACTGCCGCTTCTTGCTCTGGAAGGGGGTGACCTTGGAGGTGTGGATCTGGTCCATAACCCCCTCCTTCAGCCCGGCAGGGGGCTGAGCGGCCAGCTGGGGTAATTCCTCATGGAGCTCCTTCAGATCCTCCGCAAGGGTCCGGCACGCCGGGCACGCCGACAGGTGCTCCTCCAGCCGGGCAGTCTCTTCCTGGGTCAGAGGTCCGTCCAACCGGGCGCTGATTAGTTCCAGCGCCTCGTCACAGCTCAGCATATCGTTCCCTCCTCTCCGTTTTGGGGGAAGTTCCCCCTTGTTCATGGTATAGACGTGGACGAATCAAAAAAGTTCCCCTGTTTTTTCAAATAGTTTCGCAGAGCCAGCCGGGCACGGGCAATGCGGGATTTCACCGTGCCTTCCTCCAGACACAGTACCTGGGCGATCTCGCCGTAGGACAGCCCCTCCAGCTCCCGGAGGATGAGCACCCGCCGGTGCTCCGCCGACAGGGTGCTGAGGCCCGCCCGGAGCGTCTCCTGCCGCTCCCGGCGCTCAGCTTCCACATGGGGGGAGAACCGCTCGTCGGGCAGTTCGGCCTGCCTGGCCTCCTCCTCATCATCCAGAGAGATGGTCATGGACAGGGCGCTGCGCCGCTTTTCCCGGCGGAGAAAATCAATGCACACATTGCTGGTCAGCCGGTACAGCCAGGTAGCAAAGGAGCTGTCCCCCTGGAATTTGCCCAGCCCCTTCCAGGCGTTGAGAAAGGCCTCCTGACTCAGCTCCAGGGCATCGTCCGGGTTGCCCGTCATCCGCAGGGCCAGATTGTAGATCCGTCCCTGATTCTGCTCCACCAGGGCGGCAAAGGACTCCTCGTCCCCCTGCTTGGCCCGCTGGACCAGCTCCCATTCCGCTTTCATGCCTTTCTCACCCCCTTGTCTGTCTTGTGCCCGCCGCCGTTACCGGTCCGGCTCGTCTTTGAGGTCCCGCTTGATGCCTGCCGTCACCTTGTAAATATCCTCCAGGGTGGACACATGGCTGATCTGCTCCTTATAGTATCCGGCGTGGGGCACGCCCTTCAGGTACCAGGCGTAGTGCTTCCGGGCCTCCAGGCAGGCAATGTGTTCCCCCTTCTGGGCCGCCGACAGCTCAAACTGCCGCACCGCCGTGTCACACCGCTGGGCCAGGGGCGGCAGGGGCGGGATCTCCTCCCCCGCCAGCGCCGCATTGGCCCGCTGGAACAGCCAGGGATTGCCGAAGCAGCCCCGGCCAATCATGGCCATATCCGCCCCGGTGTACTTGAGGATGCGTACCGCGTCCTTGGGCTCAAACACATCGCCGTTGGCGATGACCGGAATGGAAACCGTCTCCTTCACCGCCCGGATGTAGTCCCAGTTGGGGGTGCCGGAGTACATCTGGGTCCGGGTGCGGCCGTGGATCGCCACGGCAGCCACTCCGGCCTGCTCCATGGCTTTGGCAAACTCCACGCAGTTGATGGAGCCCTTGTCCCAGCCCAGACGGAACTTCACCGTCACCGGCCTGCCGCCGGCGCCCCGGATCACCGCCTCCGCCACCTTCACAGCCAGCTCCGGGTTCTTCATCAGCCCCGAGCCGTCGCCGGAATTGGCCACTTTAGGCACCGGGCAGCCCATATTGATGTCGATGATATCGGCGCCGGAGCGCTCCGCGGCCATACCCGCTGCCTGCTCCATACAGGCCGGGTCGCTGCCGAAGATTTGCACCGCCGCCGGGTGTTCCCCCTCCCCCAGCTGAAGGAGCGGAACCGACTTTTTGTCCTGATAGCACAGGGCCTTGGCGCTCACCATTTCCGTAATGGTATAGCCCGCCCCCAGCTCCCGGCAGATGGTCCGGAAGGCCAGATCTGTCACTCCCGCCATAGGAGCCAGCGCCAGGGCCGAATTTATCGTGATATTGCCAATTTTCACAGTGTCCCCCGATGTGTTATAAATAGTAGCGTAACAAGCGTATCATACCACAGGACAGGAAATCCGGCAAGGTTGTTTCCCCGTCGGGTATCCTCCGCTTGATTTAAGATGAAAATGAAGGAGCGTTCTAACATGGATAAGTACGTCTGCGATCTCTGCGGCTATGTCTACGATCCCGCTGAGGGTGACCCCGACAACGGCGTAGCCCCCGGCACTGCCTGGGAGCAGGTTCCCGCCGACTGGGTGTGCCCCCTGTGCGGCGCCGGCAAGGACCAGTTCTCCAAGCAGTAAGCTTTTCCCCCACCGCATTCCGCCTGTCTGACGGTTGTTCCGTCGGACAGGCGGTTTTCTTTTTTGCATCAATTCCATTCCAAAAATTCATGTGCAAAAGCGTTCCTCTTTTCTGTCAAATGATTCTCGTTTGGTTTTCCCCGGTTATTTTGTAAATTTTATTTTCTATATTCCAAAAAGTAATCGTCCACCCTGCCATTATGCTATATATTTCTTTCGTCCGTTCCCCGGCTCTGCATGATTGATGTATTCTTTTTTCATTTTCTGCTACTCCTCGCATCTGATTTCAGGCGGCTGGAATTCTGCTTCTCCCCATTGACAGAACCGATGGGGGCCTCTTATAATGGCCTCGACGAACTCAAAAATGACCCAATTTTCCTATGGAAGGGAGGCCCTATTTTGGAACATCTGTTAGCGCCGCTGGTGGGGGATGCCTCCCCCGTGACCGTGATCGGCCTGTGCAAGAACGCGGGCAAGACCACCGCCATGCGCCGCCTGATGGCCGAGTTGGGGGACGAGCGGCTGGCCCTCACCTCGGTGGGCCGGGACGGAGAACGCACCGACCTGGTCACCGGGACCGAGAAGCCCGATCTGTACCTGAAAGCCGGCGATCTGTTCGCCACCGCCCGGGGCATGATCACGCTGTGCGACGCCACCCTGGAGGTGGTGGACCTGACCGACGTGATGACCCCCCTGGGACCGGTGGCTATTTTCCGCACTCTGTCTGACGGCTATGTTCAGCTGGCCGGACCCTCTGCCGCCGGACAGCTGCGCCCCCTGACCGCCCGCTTCATGGAATTGGGGGCCCAGCGGGTCCTCATCGACGGGGCCGCCGGACGGAAGTCTCTGGCTGGCGCCGGTGTGGAGGGCGTGGCCCTGCTGTGTACCGGTGCCTCTCTGGACCGGGATATGGACCTGGTGGTATCGGAGACCGCCCACACCTGCTGGCTCTTTGACCGGAAAGTACCGGAGCACGCCGGTCTGCGTTCCGCTCTGGAGGGCGTGGAGGACCGCTTTGCTCTGTTTGAGCTGGACGGCACACCTCTGGAGCTGCCTTTGGACGAAGGCGGCAGTCCCAAGTGGAACAAGCTGCCCCGCCGCCCCCTGGCGGTGTGGGCAGCGGGAGGGGTTACCGACCCCCTGCTCAAAACTCTGGCCCGCCGGGGAGCCCCCACTACCCTGGTCACCCAGGACGCCACCCACCTGCTGGCGGGCCGGGCCGCCCTGGAGCTGTTCCAGCGCAACGGCGGCCAACTGGCTGTCCGCCGGGAGCTGACCATCGCCGCGGTGGCGGCCAACCCCTGGTCTGCCTACGGCTGGCACTTTGAACCGGATAAATTCATCTCCGCCCTGCGGCAGGCCATCCACCTGCCGGTGGTCAACGTGAAGGAGGATCATGATGGAACTGACGCATGAACTGCGGGAAAACGCAGGGTTTCAGTGGGTACTGAACCGGCTGAGTCCCATGTCGCCGTTCGGCAAGGCAGCCGCCCGTTCCCTGCGGTGGTACGGCCCCGGAGAGGAGGCCGCCCTGGAGGAGGAGCTGGACAATGTGGCCCTGGCCATGGAGCTTTGGAACGCGGGCACCACCGCCCCTCAGACCGAGGGCTGCGGCTGCGGCCCGGTGCGGCTCACCGAGGCCGAGCGCAAGGACGCCGCCGCTGCCCTGCGGGGTGTCACCCGCTGCCTGCCCCTGTTTCACGACATCCGGGGCTCCTTCGACCGGGACCCCGGCGCCCCCTTCGATCTGGTGGAGCTCTTTGAGATCAAGCATTTCCTGGTCACCCTGGAGCAGCTGGTCCAGGCCTATGCCGCTCTGCCCCCCATGGCCGGGCTGTCCTTCCCCTCCCTGGCCGACGCCCTGGAGCTGATGGACCCGGAGGGCCGCCGTCTGCCCACCTTCTCCGTTGTCAATTCCTACCACAACGACCTGGCACCCCTGCGCGCGGAGAAGGCCAAGCTGGAGAAGGCCATCCGCATGACCATGGAGGACAAGCGGGGCCCCCTGATGGAAAAGCGCCGTGTCCTGGCGGTGGAGGAGGATAAGCTGGAGCTGGAGGTCCGCCGGATGCTCACCGGCAAGCTGATGGCCTACAAGCAGGCCTTCCTGGACAACATGGAGACTCTGGGCCGTCTGGATCTCATCGTGGCCAAGGCCAAGCTGGCTCTGCGGTACAACTGTGTCCGGCCCGCCCTCAGCGCCGACAAATCCATCACCCTCCGGGGGGTGCGCCATCCTCAGGTGGAGGAGGATCTGGCTGAGCGGGGCGAACAGTTCACCCTGCTGGATCTGGATCTGAAACCGGGCTGCACCGTCATCACCGGCGCCAACATGGGCGGCAAGACCGTGTCTCTCCGCTCCACCGTGCTCTCCCTGCTTCTGTGCCAGTGCGGCTTCTTCGTCTTTGCCCAGTCCGCCACCCTTCCCCTGTTCCACCGGGTGGAGCTCATCCTAGCCGACAGCGGCCCCGGCGCCGGCGGCCTGTCCTCCTTCGGCAAGGAAGTCCATCTGCTGGACAAGCTGCTGCGGGAAACCCACGGCCAGTTCTTCTTCGTGGCTCTGGACGAATTCGCCCGGGGCACCAACCCCCAGGAGGGCGCGGCCCTGGCCCGTGCTCTGGTGCGTCACCTGAGCAGTCTGGACTGCGTGGCCCTCATGACCACCCACTACGACGGGGTGTCCGACGTGGCCGCCGCCCACTACCAGGTGGCCGGTCTGGTGCGGGACATCCAGGGCGACGAGGGGGACGATCCCCGCAAGCGGATCGCCCGCCGGATGGACTATCGGCTCCTTCCCGCCCCTCCCGGAGCCCCCTGTCCCCGGGACGCCCTGCGGGTGTGCCGGCTGCTCAAACTGGACGATACCCTCATGGAACTCTTCCAGGCCGACCTGTAAATTTTCCCTGCTCCGGCAGGCGGTTCACGCCGCCTGCCGGAGTTTTTGCCCTTCCAGTTCTGGTTACCATTTGGTAAGCACTATCCCGCTGTAGCGTACAAAAGTCTACAGAACAGAGAAAAATTTTGTGAGCCTAATTTTTCAAAAAATAGTTGACAAACAAAATTGGCTGGGTTATAGTGTTTTTGTCAAAAGTAAATAACACGCATGGATAGAGGCGCGGAGCGCAAGGTAGCAGAGCAATGATAAGGGCAGGCGAGCCCGATGTACTCTGTGAATGTCCGCTCCGCCGAAGGGGGACGTGAATCGTACAGCCCTCCCCCTGAGCCGTGGGCCCAGTGCTTACGGATTGTCATGAGTCACATGAAGCGCTATTTGTGTCTGAACGAGAGTTTCCCCTCCCGCGGACATGAGTAGTGTTTTTTTGTTCATGAAGCGCTATCTCGCCGGAGGAATACATCTTCTGCCGGCGGGGTAGCTTTATTTTTTCGAGGAGGCGTGTCATGGAAAAGCTTATCATTACCGCGGCCATCTGCGGCGCAGAGGTCACCAAGGAGCACAATCCCGCTGTCCCCTATACCGTGGAGGAAATGGTCCGTGAGGCCAAGAGCGCCTTTGACGCAGGCGCTGCCGTCATCCACGTCCACGTCCGTGAGGACGATGGTACCCCCACTCAGGACCGGGAGCGGTTCCGGGTGATCCTGGACGCCATCAAGGAGGCCTGCCCCGGCGTGATCCTGATCCCCTCCACCGGCGGCGCCACCGGCATGACTCCTGAGGAACGGCTCCAGCCCACCGAGCTGTGCCCCGAGATGGCCACGCTGGACTGCGGCACCTGCAACTTCGGCGACGATATCTTCGTTAACGATATGCCTACCATGCGGGCCTTCGGCAAGCGGATGCTGGAAAACAACATCAAGCCCGAGTATGAGTGCTTCGAGATCGGCCACCTGGACACCATCGTGAACATGGCCAACAAGGGTCTGGTCCCCGGCGCTCCCATGCAGTTCAACTTCGTGCTGGGCGTGTCCGGCTGCACCCCCGCTACCGTGGGCAACCTGGACTACCTGGTGAAGCAGATCCCCGCCGGTTCCACCTGGACCGTCACCGGCATCGGCCGGGGCGCCTGGCCCATGGTTGCCGCCGGCATCGTGATGGGCGGCAACGTCCGCGTGGGCTTTGAGGACAACATCTACCTGGAGAAGGGCCACAAGGCCGCCTCCAACGGCGAGCTGGTCGCCAAGGTGGTCCGCCTGGCCAAGGAGCTGGGCCGCGAGATCGCCACTCCCGATGAGGCCCGGAAGATCCTGTCCCTGGCCTGATCTCATTCCTTTGTTTTACTTATCTCCCCAACCATATATCTCCCCAACCAAACATTAAACGAAACAGGAGGAACTTTCTATGCAGAAGAAAGGCAACAAGTACGGCACTCACCGCGTCATCGAGCCCAAGGGCCTGCTGACCCAGGCTGCCAAGAAGATCGACAACACCATGGAGTGCTACTCCAATGAGATCCTGTGCGACGTTTCCGCTCTGAACATTGACTCCGCTTCCTTCACCCAGATCTATGAGGCCTGCGAGAAGGACCTGGCCAAGACCGAGCAGATGATCCTGGATATCGTCAATGAGCGCGGCAAGATGCAGAACCCCGTCACCGGTTCCGGCGGTATGTTCATCGGCACCGTCCGTGAGATCGGCGAGGATCTGCAGGGCAAGATCGACCTGAAGGTGGGCGACAAGATCGCTTCTCTGGTCTCCCTGTCCCTGACCCCCCTGAAGATCAACAAGATCAAGGCCATCCACCCCGAGATCGACCGCGTGGACGTGGATGCCCAGGCTATCCTGTTTGAGTCCGGCCTGTATGCCAAGCTGCCCGACGACATGAGCGAGGAGCTGGCTCTGGCCGCTCTGGACGTGGCCGGTGCTCCCGCCCAGACCGCTAAGCTGGTGAAGCCCGGTGACTCCGTGCTCATCCTGGGCGGCGCCGGCAAGGGCGGCATGATGTGCTGCTACGAGGCCATGAAGCGCGTTGGCCCCACCGGTAACGTGGTTGCCCTGGTCATCTGCCAGGAGGACGCCGACCTGCTGAAGAGCATGAACCTGTGCCACCACGCCATCGTGGGCTCCGCCACCAACCCCACCGAGGTGCTGGAGAAGTCCCTGGCCGTCAACAACGGCAAGGAGTACGATGTCTCCATTCTGATCGTGAACGTGCCCGCCTGCGAGATGGCCGCCATTCTGCCCGTCCATGACAACGGCGTGGTGTACTTCTTCTCCATGGCCACCGATTTCGCCAAGGCTGCTCTGGGCGCCGAGGGCTGCGGCAAGGACGTCACCATGATCGTCGGCAACGGCTACACCAAGGACCACGCCGAGATCACCCTGTCCGAGCTGCGTGAGAATCCCCAGCTGAAGGCCTACTTCGAGAAGAAATATCTGTAAGATATTCTGAGCTGTCTGTGCAGCTCGGACGCCAGCGCCAGCTGGCCGCGCCTTTTGGCGCGCAGAACGCGCAGCGTTCCCGCAGGGGCAATTCAGTTGCCCCGAGGATGTCAAATCACGGGGCCCCCGCGCAATGGAACATTGCGTGGGGCACTGCGTGAGAATCCCCAGCTGAAGGCCTACTTCGAGAAGAAGTACCTGTAAGTTCCTGTTTTACCGATTTCCAGATTATTTCCCATTTACTTTGTGACTTACCTGTCCCATCGACAGATGAGCTGATTGATGTGATCGTTCTGCGGCCGACGATTCCGGTCCGGTCCTGCCGGAGAAACTCTCCTCCCCAACCCTTTCTCCCCCCGTTCCGGTTCCCGGTCCCCGACGCCTGCGGATGGCACATCCCCACATTGATTTAGAAAGGATGACCTTGTTATGGTAGAGTCCCGCCGTAAGATTCTGTTCCCCGATGTGACTGACGAGCAGTGGAACGACTGGCATTGGCAAGTCAAGAACCGCATCGAGACTCTGGAGGACCTGAAGAAGTATGTGGATCTGACCCCCGAGGAAGAGGAAGGTGTTAAGGCCTGCCTCGGCACCCTCCGCATGGCCATCACTCCTTATTATCTGTCCCTGATTCAGCCCGGCGATCCTCACGATCCCGTCCGGCTGCAGGCCGTCCCCACCGCCAAGGAGCTGCATCAGTCCGCCGCCGACCTGCTGGACCCCCTGCACGAGGATGAGGACTCCCCCGCTCCCGGTCTGACCCACCGCTATCCTGACCGCTGCCTGCTGCTGATCACCGACCAGTGTTCCATGTACTGCCGTCACTGCACCCGCCGCCGCTTCGCCGGTCAGAACGACGCCGGCCTGCCCGTGGATCAGGTGGATCAGGCCATCGAGTACATCCGCAACACTCCCGTCATCCGTGACGTGCTGCTCTCCGGCGGCGACGCTCTGCTCTGCTCCGACGAGCGCCTGGAGTACATCATCGCCAAGCTGCGTGAGATCCCCCACGTGGAGATCGTCCGCATCGGCTCCCGTACCCCCGTGGTGCTGCCTCAGCGTATCACTCCCGAGCTGTGCAATATGCTGAAGAAGTATCATCCCATCTGGCTGAACACCCACTTCAACCATCCCAACGAGATCACCCCCGAGTCCGCCAAGGCCTGCGCCATGCTGGCTGACGCCGGTATCCCTCTGGGCAACCAGAGCGTGCTGCTGGCCGGCATCAACGACTGCGTCTACACCATGAAGAAGCTGGTCAACGAGCTGGTCAGAATCCGGGTGCGCCCCTACTACATCTATCAGTGCGACCTGTCCATGGGCCTGGAGCACTTCCGTACTCCCGTCAGCAAGGGCATCGAGATCATCGAGGGCCTGCGCGGCCACACCTCCGGCTTCTGCGTGCCCACCTTCGTGGTGGACGCCCCCGGCGGCGGCGGCAAGACTCCCGTCATGCCTCAGTACGTCATCTCTCAGACCCCCAAGAAGGTCATCCTGCGCAACTACGAGGGCGTTATCACCACTTACACCGAGCCCGAGCACTACACCGATTGTCAGTGCGACTACTGCACCGGCAAGAAGAAGAAGGAGCTCATGGGCGTGGCCGGCCTGGAGCGCGGCCAGGCGCTCTCCATGGAGCCCGCCAACCTGGAGCGTCATAAGCGCTCCCACCACGAGGAGTAATCCAGATAAATACAGCGGATCGCCGCCCAACCGCGGCGATCCGCTGCCCCCCGTTTTGAACTGAAAAAGAATGGAAGTGATCGATGTTGGAATCCAAGCTGAACCTTGATTTTAAGCTGGTGGAACAGGCACGCGCTCACGCTTCCCGTGTGGCGGACGACACCCAGCGTTTCATCGACGGCTGCACCACCGTGGCCGTGGAGCGTACCATCTGCCGCCTGCTGGGCATCGACGGTGTGGACGCCGGCGACGTGCCTCTGCCCAACGTGGTTGTGGAGCACCTGATGGACAAGGGCGCTCTGCCCCAGGGCGCCGCTTTCTGGATCGGCAACGCCATGGTGGAGACCGGTAAGGATCCCCAGGCCATCGCCGAGGACGTGGCCAACGACAAGCTGGACCTGACAGCTCTGCCCACCCACAGCGAGGCCGAGATCCACGCCGCTCTGGATCCCATTGTGGAGGCCAGCCTGGCCAAGATCCGCGCCCGCCGCAAGCGCCGCGAGGACTTCATCGCCACCCACGGCGGCGAGAAGCAGGGCCCCTGGATCTACCTGATCGTTGCCACCGGCAACATCTATGAGGACGTTGTGCAGGCTACCGCCGCCGCCCGCCAGGGCGCCGACGTTATCGCCGTGATCCGTACCACCGGCCAGTCCCTGCTGGACTATGTGCCTTACGGCGCCACCACCGAGGGCTTCGGCGGCACCTACGCCACTCAGGAGAACTTCCGCCTGATGCGTGAGGCCATGGATAAGGTGGGCGAGGAGCTGGGCCGTTACATCCGCGTGTGTAACTACTGCTCCGGCCTGTGTATGCCTGAGATCGCCGCCATGGGCGCCTTCGAGGGTCTGGACGTGATGCTGAACGACGCTCTGTACGGCATCCTGTTCCGCGACATCAATATGCAGCGCACCCTGGTGGACCAGTCCTTCTCCCGCGCCATCAACGCCTATGCCGGCGTGGTCATCAACACCGGCGAGGACAACTACCTGACCACCGCCGACGCTGTGGAAGAGGCTCACACCGTGCTGGCCTCCCAGTTCCTTAACGAGGCCTTCGCCCTGCGGGCCGGCCTGCCCGAGGAGCAGATGGGTCTGGGTCATGCCTTTGAGATTGACCCCGACGTGGAGAATGGCTTCCTGTATGAGCTGGCCCAGGCCGAGATGGCCCGGGAGATCTTCCCCAACGCTCCCCTGAAGTATATGCCTCCCACCAAGTTCATGACCGGCAACATCTTCCGCGGCCACGTTCAGGACGCCCTGTTCAACATGGTGACCATCCTGACCAACCAGAAGATCCACCTGCTGGGCATGATGACCGAGGCCATTCACACTCCCTTCCTGTCCGACCGTTTCCTGGCCATCCAGAATGCCCAGTACATCTTCCGCACCATGCACGACCTGGGCAGCGAGATCGTGTTCAAGGAAGGCGGCATCATGCAGAACCGTGCCGCCGACGTGCTGCACAAGGCTACCGATCTGCTGGGCCAGATCGAGCAGCTGGGCATTTTCGAGACCCTGGAGCGGGGCATCTTTGCCGACATCAAGCGTCCTCGCGACGGCGGCAAGGGCCTGGACGGCGTTGTGACCAAGGCCGCCGGGTACTTCAACCCCTTCCTTGAGCCCATGATGAAAGGGGGTGCCGGCAAATGAGTTCCGGACTGTATCAGATTCGCGATAAGGACCTTGACACCACGCTGGACCTGACCCGGCTGAAACCCTATGGCGACACCATGAACGACGGCAAGGTGCAGCTCTCCTTTACCCTGCCCGTTAAGGACGACGACAAGGGCGCCGCGGCTGCCGTGCTGATGGCTCAGAAGATGGGCCTGGCCGATCCCAACGTGGCTCTCCGCCAGAAGCTGGACGAGGCCTTCACCTTCTATGTGGTGTACGGCTCCCTCACCCACTCCATCAACTACAACGAGATCGTGGTGCAGACCGTGGCCGACGAGGCCATGAGCATGGACGAGACCGATGAGTTCCTGAAGGAGCGGCTGGGCCGCAAGCTGGTGGTGGTAGGCGCCTCCACCGGCACCGACGCTCACACCGTGGGCATCGACGCCATCATGAACCGCAAGGGCTTTGCCGGCCACTACGGCCTGGAGCGCTACGAGATGATCGAGGCCTACAACCTGGGTTCCCAGGTGCCCAACGAGGAGTTCCTCAAGAAGGCTGCCGAGGTCAACGCCGACGTGCTGCTGGTGTCCCAGACCGTGACCCAGAAGGACGTCCACATCCAGAACCTCACCGAGCTCATCGAGCTGGCCGAGGCCGAGGGTGTCCGCGAGAAGTACATCTTCTGCTGCGGCGGCGCCCGTATCACCCACGCTCTGGCCAAGGAGCTGGGCTATGACGCCGGCTTTGGTGCCGGTACCTACGCTGACGACGTGGCCACCTTCTGCGCCAAGGAAATGGTCCGCCGCCTGGGTAAGTAACCCAAATCTCAATTGTTTCGATTTTTCCTCTTTTTCCCCTCTTTTTCTCTGTAGGACAACGGGGCCCCAGACGGGGCCCCGTTGTCCGTTTTGCGTAAAAAAACGCCGGGGCTGCTGCCCCGGCATTTTTTGCTACCTTATATAATAGAATTACAGCCCCAGCCAGGCCTTCAGATCCCCAAGGTCCTCCGCCACATGATCCAGCGGCAGGCCGCTGGCTTCAAAGTCCTGCCGGGTAGTGGTACCGTTGAGAACGGCGCAGAAATGGGCCCCGGCCCGGTGGGCGGTCTCCGCATCAATGAGGGTATCCCCGCAGTAGAGCACATTTTCCGGCTTCAGGCCCAGCTCTGCCAGGGCTGCCAGCAGCCCCTGGGGATCCGGCTTGGGCCGGTCCACTTTGTCACCTCCGGTGAGAGACACCAGGTACTGCCGCACTCCTCTGGCCTCCAGCACTGCCGTCAGTGTGTCGGTGCGCTTGGTGCTTACCACACCCGCCGGGATGCCCGCTTCCTTCAGGGCGGCAAGCAGTTCCGCCGCGCCGGGGAAGAGTTTGGTCACCTGCACCTGGAGCGGTCCAGCCTTCTCGGTGTACAGCTTCCGAAACAGGGCCCGCTGCTCGGGCCGCTGGTCTCCGGTGAGGGTGGTATAGCCGTCCTCCAGAGTCATACCGATGGTGTGGCGCACCGCCTCCCGCTCCGGCTCCGGCAGACCCATCTGCTCAAAGCCGTACTGGAAACCGGCCACAATGGCCTCTGTGGCATCCCCCAATGTATAGTCAAAATCAAAAAATACCCCTTGAAAACTCATGATTCCTCCAAAAATCATTCGTATTGCTTCCGCCCTGTGGTGCTGGGGATATGCAGCTCATCCCGGTATTTGGCTACGGTGCGCCGGGACAGAGGGCAGCCCTGGGCGGTCATCATCTCACACAACTTCTGGTCGGACAGAGGCTTTTTCTTGTCCTCTCCGGCGATGAGCTTTTTCAGCAGGGCCTTGGCCGCGTCGGGAGAGGCGGCGTCCTCACTGCTGGTCCCCAGGCTGCGGGAGAAGAAGTAGCTCAGGGGATACACCCCCATGGAGCACTGGATGTACTTGTCCTTTACCGCCCGGCTCACCGTGGACTCGTGGACCCCGATGCGCCCGGCCACGTCGGCCAGAGACATGGGCACCAGATGGCCCGGTCCCTGCCGGAAGAAGGCCTCCTGCAGCTCCAGGATGCACCCGGCGCAGGACATGAGGGTGGAGCGGCGCTGCTCAATGGCATGGACCATCCACTTGGCCTGCTTGACCTTTCCGGTGAGATAATCCTTCACCTGCTGGTCATCGCTCTCCTTCAGCAGACGGGTATAGTACCCGCTGATCCCCAGAGTGGGGAAATAGTAGTCGTTGGTCAGCAGCTCGAAGTGATCGGGAAAGCTGACCACGATGATATCGGGATTGATGTAGGTCAGGTTCTCTCTGGCGGCAAATCCGGTGCCCGGCCGGGGATTCAGGGTGCGGATCAACTCGCAGGAGGCCCGCACCTCCTCCGGGGTTGCCTTCAGCTCCCGGGCAATGAGGCCGTAGCGGCTCTTGGACAGGGCATCCAGCTGGCTCTCCACAATACGCACTGCCAGCTGGTCCACCGGCGTACGGCGCACCAGCTGGAGCCGCAGGCATTCGGACAGGTCCCGGGCCCCCACGCCGGCGGGCTCCAGGGACTGGACGGCAGCCAGCGCCTGCTCCAGCACCTCCACCGGGCAGCCGTAATCGGCAGCCAGGGCATCCAAAGGCTCATCCAGCCAGCCGTTGGCGTTGAGGCTCTCCACCAGGAAGGTACCGGCCTCCATGACCTCCGGCGGCAGATCCAGCACCTTGAGCTGGGAGAGCACATAGTAATACAGGTTGTCCTCCCGGTCCTCCATGGTGCCGTAATTGCCCAGCTGGTCGTCCTCCTCTTCGGTATCCTGCTGGTGATAGTAACGGTTCTGAGGGTCGGTGGATTCCAGCCACTCCAGCTTGCGGCGGAGCTGATCGCTCTCATCCGCCTTGTCGTACCGCTCCTCCGGCTCCAGCACCGGATTCTCCTGCACGGCCTCCTCAATGTATTCCAGCAGCTCCTGAGACCCCATCTGAAGGATCTCCATGGACTGCATCATCTGGGGAGAGAGGGTCTGTGTCTGCTTTTGTGTCAGGTTCAATTCCAAGGTAACTTCCTCCCTTCGCCCATTTTCGCGGTTTCTCGGAAGAAAGTATATCATGGAACCCCCTCACATTTCAACATCTCGCCCGGTAGAAAATACTTCACTCCCGAGGCGCCAGCAGCTGCTCGGCTCCATAGCGCAGGCAGCGGCGCAGCCGGGACTCTCCCCGCTTGATGTTGCGGGACACGGTGGATTTATCCACACCGGTCAGCTCGGCGATCTGCCGCATATTGAGCCCTTTTTCATAATAGAGCAGCATACACTCCCGCTGCCGGGGGGTTACATCCTCCTGGAGGGCCCGCATCACATTGCGGCGCAGCCGCCCCATCTGCTCGGAGTTATCCTCCGCCATGACCTGAGCATAGACTGCCATATCGGCGGCAAACTCTTTCCCTCTCCTATATCGTGTACCGGACATTGCAGTGATACCCCCTGTCGTAATAGCGCTCACACAGGACCGCTAGGTCCCGGGCCTCTCGCCACATGGCCTCCAGATGGCGAATGCGCTGTTCCAGCAGCCGGCGTCCGTGCTCGTCCACCGCGGCCGTCCTTCGGCTCTCCAGCAGCTGCACCCGCTGCCGCAGGGTCTCCGCACCTGCCCGATATTGAATCGATAACTCCTGTAATGTCATGCCTAGTCCCCTTCTCTCTGTCGGTAAGCTCCGCCCGGCAGAGCGGGCAAAGCTCCCGCTCCTGGCCATACAGCTCCGCGCCGCAAAGGCGGCACCACTCTGCCGGCGGTACCCGCTGCACATCCCGCAGCGGGTCTGTCCACACCCGTGGCCGGATACCCATTCCTCCTCCAAAAATTTTTTAAAAAATTTTGTTCTTTCTCTTGACAAATCCCCTTCTCCCTGATAAAATAACATTCGCTGTGGACGAGCTGGTCTGCTGGTGTAGCTCAGTTGGTAGAGCAGTTGATTTGTAATCAACCGGTCGGGGGTTCGAGTCCGTCCACCAGCTCCAACAAGTTCATATGGAGGAGTTCCCGAGTGGCCAAAGGGGGCAGACTGTAAATCTGTTGCGATTCGCTTCGGTGGTTCGAATCCACCCTCCTCCACCAAAAATGTCTCGCCAGAAGGCGGGGCATTTTTTATTTTCCTCCCCAATCGGGATGCCTCGCCGGACGGCGGGGCTTTTTTCTTCCCCTGCGTTTCTCCCCTCTCCGAAATAAATCTCCGATTGGTGATGAACTTATCCAAATATGGAACTTTCGTTCCATCGCATAGCCATAATAACACCAAACGGAGATAAAAGTCAATCATTTTTTGTCGAAGTATGTTGCGTTTGGTGATAAAATGTGATAGAATAGACCCACAAATTGGACAGGAGGGAACATGGTATGGAGCAGGAGAGCACCTTCGGCGCCCGTCTGCGCAGCCTGATGGAAGAGTCCGGCCTCAGCTATGAACAGCTGGGGGACCGGCTGAATATGAATCCCCAGACTCTGAACCGCTATGTCCTGGGCCAGCGTGAGCCCAAAATCGGCACCGCCGCCGCCATTGCCCGCTCCCTTGGGGTGGACCCGCTGTGGCTGCAGGGTTTCAACGTCCCCCGCCAGCCCCCCTGCCCTGCTCGCCGGGAGCCGGTGGTACCCATACTCGGTGTCATCCGGGCGGGCTCCCCTATTCTGGCCAGCCAGCAGATCGAGGGCTATGCCGCTGCCGACGTGCCCGATCCGGAGGAGCATTTCTATCTTCGGGTCACCGGCGACAGCATGATCAACGCCGGTATCAGGGACGGGGATCTGGTGCTCATCCGGCGGCAATCCACGGCGGAGAACGGTCAGATCGTGGCCTGTCTGGTGGACGGCGAGGACGCCACCCTGAAGCGGTTCCGCTGCCAGAAGGGTATGGTAATCCTTCAGCCGGAAAATCCCTGCTATGAGCCCAAAATCATTCCCCTGCGGGACTTCGAGCAGGGGTTGGCCCGCATCGTGGGCATAGCCGTCAAACTGGTGCGGGAATTATAACAAAGGAGCGATACCATGCTGACAGACGACTGGATGCTGCGGCAGGTGGACGGGTTGGCCCGTTCCCTGGCCAAGCTGGTTTTGAAGAAGGACTCCGCCGACTATCTGCCCACCGGTGCGGAGGAGGACGCAGCGCTGGATGCCCTCCATCTCCGACTGGTGGAGCGGCTGGCCGCCGGCGATGTGGGCGGCGGAGAAGATCTGCTCTTTCAGGAGAGCGACTGGGACGACCTGCGCTACCTGGAGGTGGCAGTGGACTTCTATGCCCGCGCCAACACCCTCACCGACGACCAGCTGGACCAGGCCGGCTTTGACCGGCAGGAGCTGCAGGAGGGCCTGCAGGAGCTGGCGGCCCGTTACGGTGTGATTCTGTAAGGAGGATACCCCTATGAAACTCTGTTTTTCCCAGATGGAAGAGACCCCCATACCTCAGTTCAAGGGGGGCGAAAAGACTACCTACAGCCGTTTTGTGGACGACTGCGTCAACCGCATCATGATGAACCGTCTGGAACCCGGCGCCTCCATCGGCCTGCACACCCACACCGGCAACAGCGAGGTCATGTACATCCTTTCCGGCACCGGAAAAGCCATCTGCGACGGCGTGGAGGAGCGTCTGGGCCCCGGCGACTGCCACTACTGCCCGGAGGGCCACGCCCATACCCTCATCAACGACGGCGGGGCCGACCTGGTCTTTTTCGCCGTGGTGCCTCAGCACAACTGAACAAAAAAGGGGGTTATAGAAGCATGAAGAAAGCCATCAATTATATCCTGCTCCTTATGCAGGTGATTGCGGTGGTATGTAATTTATTGCTGTTGCTTTTCCCCCAATTACGCAGCTGCACGGCCATTTATCTGATCGTTATTTTAGGGTATGGATGCGGTGTAGCATTGAGCATCCGCTTCCTCATTCAACGCGAAAACCAACAAAAATAAGAGGATAGCGTATCTACAAAAGGGCCTGTTGCAAAATAGCTGTTTTGCACAAACCTGTCATTGCGAGCCAGTGCGCACACTGGCGTGGCAATCCGTTTCCCCGGCAAAAGGGGCGGATTCCCACGAAAAACGGCCGCCCGGTGGGCGGCCGTTTTTCTCGGAATGACGGGTCTTTGTACGAGCTGCACATTTTGCAACAGGCCCTTTTCTTATTGCTCCCGCCGGTACTGCTCCAGCTCCAGCTGGTCCCTGATCTCCAGGCCCCGCTCGCCGGCCAGGCCCTCCACATGGTGGGTAAACTCGTGGGACAAGGTGGTGTACAGCTCGTCCTCCCAGTCCTCATGCGTCCAGTCCTCCTGCTCCGCCAGGGCGGCAAAGGAGCCGTAGTAGAGGTTGATGTACCGCCCCATCATGTCGTTGCAGTACTCCCCCATGATGTAGAGGTCCTCCCCCGCCGGGTCCTCCCCCGCCGGGTCCTCCACCGCCTCAGGCAGCAGGGAGATGCCCCCGTTCAGGTCCTGATAGAACTCCTCCGGGAATTCCTCCGCCATTTCGTCCAGCAGGTCCCCCACCTGGTCAAAGCTGAGAATCATACCGCTCCCTCCTTGGGCTTTTTCATGGTGAGAGAGATGCGCTTCTTTTTCTCGTCCACCTCCAGCACCCAGACGGTGACGATGTCCCCCACGGCGCACACCTCGCTGGGGTGGCGCACCCGGCGGTTGGACAGCTGGGAGATGTGGACCAGTCCGTCCTGGTGGACGCCGATGTCCACAAACACGCCGAAATCGATGACGTTGCGCACCGTGCCGGTGAGCTCCATCCCCGGCTTCAGGTCCTTCATCTCCATCACGTCGGTGCGCAGAATGGGCTTGGGCAGCTCGTCACGGGGGTCCCGGCCCGGCTTGAGCAGCTCCTTCACGATGTCATCCAGGGTGGGCAGGCCCACGCCGCAGGCTTCTGCTGCCTTTTCCCTGCCGTAAGCCTTTACCCGGTCAGACAGCTCGTCAATGGTTCCTGCCCCCACATCCTTCAGGGTGTAGCCGCACAGCTCCAGCAGCTTCTGGGCCGCCTCATAGCTCTCCGGGTGGACGCCGGTGTGGTCCAGCACGTTTTTGCTCTCCGGCACCCGCAGGAAGCCGGCGCACTGCTCGAAGGCCTTGGGGCCCAGCTTGGGCACCTTGAGTACCCCCTTCCGGGTGGTAAAGGCGCCATTCTCCTCCCGGTACTTGACGATGTTCTTGGCGGTGGTGTTATTGAGGCCCGCCACATAGGCCAGCAGGGGCGCCGAGGCGGTGTTCAGGTCCACGCCCACCGCATTGACGCAGTCCTCCACCACGCCGCCCAGGGTCTCGTCCAGCCGTGCCTGGGGCATATCGTGCTGGTACTGGCCCACGCCGATGGACTTTGGATCGATCTTCACCAGCTCGGCCAGGGGGTCCTGGAGCCGCCGGGCAATGGACACGGCGGAACGCAGATTCACGTCGTAGTCGGGGAACTCCTCCGCCGCCAGCTTGGAGGCGGAATACACCGATGCGCCCGCCTCGTTGACGATCATGTAGCTCACCCCGCCCCCCAGCTTGCGGATCATCTCTACTGCCATCTGCTCGGTCTCCCGGCTGGCGGTGCCGTTGCCGATGGCGATGTGGGCCACGCCGTGCTTGCGGATGAGCTTGGACAGGATGTCAATGGCCTCCTGCTTCTTCTTTTCATTGAAGGTGGGATAGACCACCGCCGTATCCAGCACCTTGCCGGTGGCGTCCACCACCGCCACCTTGCAGCCGTTGCGGTAGCCCGGGTCCAGACCCATGGTGACAAAGCCCTTCACCGGCGGCTGCATCAGCAGGGGTTTCAGGTTGAGGCCAAACATCTTGATGGCCCCCTCGTCGGCCTGCTCGGTAAGCAGGTTGCGCATCTCCCGCTCCACCGAGGGGAAGATGAGCCGGTCGTA
This sequence comes from Flavonifractor sp. An91, assembly GCF_002159225.1. Taxonomy (NCBI): domain Bacteria; kingdom Bacillati; phylum Bacillota; class Clostridia; order Eubacteriales; family Oscillospiraceae; genus Flavonifractor; species Flavonifractor sp. An91. The sequence goes on from NZ_NFHA01000016.1 coordinate 40,634, forward strand.
GGCGTCCTCGGCGGCGGCGCGCACAAAGGCCATAGCGGGGGTGCCTGGGTTGAGCACCCGCCGGCGGACGGGGATGAGGGCGGCTTCCCGGTCCATCTCCACGCTCACCTTCAGGATATCTTCCCGCTCGCCCCGGTTGATGGCCAGGATCTGGTGGCCCTGGAGGCGGTTGATGGGAGACCGGAAGTCGTAGTACAGCCGGTACACCGTGTCCGACCGCTCCTTGGCCGCGGCGGCGGACACCAGATAGCCCTTCTTCCACACCAGCTCCCGCAGCAGCTTGCGGATGTCGGCGTCGTCGGAGATGCGCTCTGCAATGATGTCGTTGGCGCCCTGGAGGGCCTCCTCCACCGTCTCCACGCCCTTCTCCGGGTCAACATACCCGGCGGCAGCTTCTTCCGGCACAGGGCCGTCCATGGCCTGAGCGAAGAGCAGATCGGCCAGGGGCTCCAGCCCCTTCTCCTTTGCCATGGTGGCCCGGGTGCGCCGCTTCTGCTTGTAGGGGCGGTACAGGTCCTCCACCTCCGCCAGGGTGGCGGCGGAGTCAATGGCTGCGGAGAGTTCCTCGGTCAGCTTGCCCTGGTTCTCGATGGCGGACTTGACCTCCTCCCGCCGCTTGTCCAGGTTGCGCAGGTATTGCAGCCGGTCGGCCAGGGTGCGCAGGGTGGTGTCGTCCATGGCGCCGTGGAGCTCCTTGCGGTAGCGGGCGATAAAGGGAATGGTGTTGCCCTCGTCGATGAGGTTCACCACGTTCTGAATGTATGTCTCCTTCTGGCCCAGTTCCCTGGCCAGGATCTGAATGATGGTATCCATAGTGTTCTCCTTTGCAGCGGGCTTGTCATCAATATTTTACCCGGTTTTGGACCGCAAGTCCAGGGTATCTCCTTGCTTTCCCCCGTCGTTGCGTGTAAAATCAAGGGGAAAGAAGGGGGAGAGACGTCATGAATCAACGCCTTTATGAGATCGACCAGGCCATCGAGGCCCTGACCGCCGCCCAGGCCCGCCGCAAGCAGCTGGATGCCCAGATCGAGGAACTCCACCGTCAGCGGGGGGAGCGGCAGGCCAAGGTGGACGAGACCGCCCAAAGCTTCCGCAAGGAGCAGGACGACGTGGACAAGCTGGAGAAGGGCGGCGTGCACGCCTTTCTCCTTACCCTGATTGGTCATAAGGAGGAGCGGCTGGACAAGGAGCGCCGGGAGGCTCTGGCCGCCAAACTCCAGTACGACCAGGCCAGGTCGGACCTGGAATATCTGGAGAACAAGCTCAACGGCCTGATCCGGGAGCGGGACGGCCTGCGGGACGCCCCCGAGCAGCTGGAGGCACTGTGGACGGAGAAGGCAGAGCTGGTGAAGGCCATGGGCGGCCAGACAGGGGCCCGGCTGGTGGAGCTGGACCGCCAGCTGTCTGACGTGACCCATCAGCAGAAGGAACTGGAGGAGGCACTCTCCGCCGGCGAGAACGCCAAGCGGCTGCTGGGCCAGGTCCAGGACGATCTGGACAGCGCCCGGGGCTGGGGCACCTGGGATATGCTGGGGGGCGGACTCATCGCCACCATGGCCAAGTATGACCGGCTGGACAGCGCCCAGTCCAGCATCCGGGCGGCTCAGCGGGCCCTGAGCGACTTCCGCACCGAGCTGGCCGATGTGAGTCAGCTCCAGGTGCCCAACATCCAGATCGGGGAGTTTGCCACCTTTGCCGATTACTTCTTTGACGGCATTTTCTCCGACTGGTACGTCCAGTCCAGCATCAAAACGGCCCAGGAGGGGGTATCGGAGGTCCACATGAAGCTGACCGCCGCACTCCGGGATCTGGAGGCCGCCTCTCAGGACCTGAACGACCAGCAGGCTTCTCTGAAACGGGAGCGGGAAGAGTTGCTGGATTCCGTCTCATCTTAAAGTCAAAACCTCCGGCTAAGCCGGAGGCTTGAGTAGGCCCTATAAGGGCCTGATACGGACGAAGCCCCTTAAGGGGCCCCGAAAGGTTTGCCGACTGCATTTCTTTCTCGGGCTACCCCTTAAGGGGTTCCTTTTATGCCTTCTTGTTCTCGCGACCCGTAAACGGGTCAACAAACTCTTTCAGTCCTATCTGGTCTGCGATTTGATCCGATGCCAGTTGGTTTCGGATATACTCTGCTATTTGCTTCTTATTGCGTCCCACTGTATCCACATAATATCCTCTGGCCCAAAAGTGTCGATTCCCATACTTATATTTCAGATTTGCATGCCGATCAAATATCATCAGACTACTCTTTCCTTTCAGGTACCCCATAATCTGTGATACGCTGTACTTGGGCGGTATGCTTATCAGCATGTGTATATGGTCTGGGCATGCTCTGGCTTCTATAATTTCTACCCCCTTTTGCTGGCATAGTTTCCTCAGTATCACTCCTATATCCTGTTTTATCTGGCCATATATCTCCATCCTCCGGTATTTCGGCGCAAAGACGATGTGATATTGACATCTCCAGCTTGTATGCTCTAAACTACTTATGTCTTTATCTTTCACGATGAAGGCCTCCCTGTTATCGTAGTTGTGTGGTCGGCAAACCACTCCTACCTTATCAGGGAGTTTTTTACTTTTCTACTTTCCTCCTCGCTATAAGCTATTTTTTACCCCCGGCATAGCCGGGGGTTGACTTTGGTACCACCAACGCAAAAGAGCCGGCCTGCCAATGGGGCAGACCGGCTCTTTTTATTTCGTCCACCCGGATTATATGGTAGCCAGCCGGTAGGTGGTGGTGTGGCGGTACTCCTCCCCCGCCCGCAGGATGGGGCTTGGGAAGCCCTGGTGGTGGATGGCGTCGGGCCAGCCCTGGGTCTCCAGGCAGAAGGCCGACCGGGGCCCGTACACCGCCCCGTCCTTGCCGGACACGCCGTCCAGATAGTTGGCGGTGTAGAGCTGGAGGCCGCACTGGGTGGTGTAGCACTCCAGGCACAGCCCGCCGCCCATGACCCGGGCGGCCAGCCCCAGAGGGGCATTGGGCTGGGTCCGCAGCACAAAGTTGTGGTCGTAGCCGTTGCCCACCGTCAGCTGGGGATGCTGCATGGCCAGTCCCTGCAGGAACGCCCGGGGGAAACGGAGGTCAAAGGGGGTGCCCTCCACCGCCAGCAGGGAGCCGGTGGGGGTGCTGTCGGCGTCGTTCTCGGTGATGGCGCTGGCATACACCTGGACCCGCTGTCCCTCCAGGGACCCAAAGTTGTGGCCCATCAAATTGAAGTAGCTGTGGTTGGTCAGGTTACACAGGGTATCCTTGTCGCTCTTGGCCCAGTAGTCCAGGGAGAGCACGCCGTCGGCGGTGAGGTCGTAGCTCACCCGCACCTCCAGGGTGCCGGGGAAGCCCTCCTCCCCGTCGGGGCTGGTGTGGGAGAGCACCAGCCTGCCCTCCCGGACCGCCGCCTCCCACACGGCCTCATGAAAGCCGTGAACACCGCCATGGAGGCAGTTGGGGCCGTTGTTGGCGGCCAGGGGGTAATGGACCCCGTTCAGGTCAAAGGAGGCGCCGCCGATGCGGTTGGCCACCCGGCCCACCAGGGCGCCGAAGTATTTGTCCTGCTTCTCATAGTCGGCCAGCGTGTCGCACCCCAGCACCACGTCTCTGTCCTCCACCATAAAGCTGCGGAGGATGCCGCCATAGGTGAGGATCTTGGCCGTATAGCTGCCCGCCTGGGCGGTCCACTGTTCCACTTCCTTGCCCCCGGCTGTGACGCCGAAAGGTTCTCTTGTCCAGTCTGCCATGGTTCCACCTTTCTCCCGGCCGAAGCGGGCCTCCCCTTCCTGTGAGCAAAGCCCGTTCTGCCTGATCATTCCACTCCATATCCGGTCCCGTTCCCGGGACAGCCTTACAGGAAATGATAACATATTTTGCGTCCCATGCCAATAGCCAGACGCTCCGCAAGGGCACTCCTTGCCGGCAGTCTGCCAGTTGTTTTTTGCCTGTGCAACAGATCGCCGTCTGGCGCTGTTGATGGATCATAACGGTCCAAGCAAAAACAAGGAGGAATGTGCATGGCAAGCTATACGGAACATTATCAGCTGCACCAGTGGAAACCGTCGGACCCCTTCCTGCGGACAGACTTCAACCAGGACTTTGGCAAGGTGGATGAGGCCCTTTTCCAGCTGGCTTCCCAAAAATACGGCGAGGACAAAAAGGTCTTTGTCCTGGGCAGTTATATCGGGGACGGCGGCACGGGGCTGCAGAATATCCCCCTTGCCTTTCAGCCGTCGCTGCTGTATCTGTTCAACTGCGATCCCACGGGTGACCATTATATTTATAAATTCGCCCTGGGTACCGGGGAGATCCAATGTGCATTTGATAACACCGGCAGTACCTGGGTCCGAGAGGGGATTTTTTATATGACCCCCTCGGGATTTCAAATCAATGGTGATGCTTTCTCCCAAGGACGCGGATTTAACACTGCAGGGGTCACCTATCACTATATCGCCTTTCGTTAAAAAAGCGGCCCCGCTCCAGAGGAGCGGGGCCGCTGCTATAAAGTGTCAGTTGTTCTGACGGGACCGCTTTTTAGCCGCCGATGACGGTAGAAGTGGTCAGAGTCTCGCCGCCCACGGTCACAACAACGTAGTACACCTGATCGTTGCTGGTGTTCTTGATGGCCTCGACAGTCTTGGCACCGTTAGCCAGGGTGTTCTCACCAGCGCTGACCTCAATGGCGGTGTCCTTATTAGCGCCAAGCTTGAAAGCAAACACCTTGTAGGTGAACTTGGCATTGTCAGAGTCGTTGGTGCTCTTCACAGTCAGCTTCAGAGTGGAAGAGACATCCTGATCCTTGGCCAGGGACACGCTGTAGGTGTCGCCCACGCCGGGGCCGATGGGGCCCTCGTCGGTCACGCCGTAGAAGATAGCGACGACCTCGCCGTTCTTCACGATGGCGGTCACGGTAGCGTTCTTGGCCACGTCAGCCAGAGCGCCAGTCTCGATCTTGTCCTTGGTGGTGACAGCGTACAGCTCCACCTCGGAGGACAGAGCGTAGTTGGTGCCACCGATGCCGATGATACCGTCCTTGGCCTCAGCGGTGACCTGCTTATCCTTCAGGGCATAGTTGTCGCCCTTATCGGTGGTGTAGGGCACGCAGGCAGCGGTATCCAGGATCTCATTGTCCTTGTCGGCGTAGGAGATGCTGCTGTACAGCACGTCCTTGCTGTCGTTACCGGTAATCTCCTTGTTCATCTTAACAGTGGTGATCTCGCCGTTGACAACAGCCTTGTACTCCCAGTAGGTACCGGCATCGCTGTCGTTGACCTTAACGCCAGCCTTGGAGGCCAGGACGTAGACGATGTCCTTGGAGCTGGTGGCAACACCGGAGACAAACACAATAGTGGCAACATCGCCGCTCTTGCAGAACACGGTGTAGGTGCCGTTGCTGCTGTTCATGCTGGGCACGTTGGCGTAGCCGGTGTAGGTGGCATAGGTGGCCTTGCTGTCGGTGCCGGACTGCACAATGAAGATGGTCTTGCTGTTGGCGTACTTGGTATTACCGCTACCGCTACCAAAGGTCATGGCGGACTCGCCCTTCTTGATCTCCACCTTACCGGTAGCGTGCTCAGCCACATGCTTCAGAGTGTAGAGATCCTTGGAGTCCTTGGTGTACTCCACGATATCGCCCTTCAGATTATCCAGATTGCCCTTCTTATCGTCAAAGCCGCTGCCGGTCAGCTTGTCGCCGTCCACGGTGACCTCGGTCTGAGTGCCGTCGGCCAGGACCAGCTTGGCATAGTAGTTGTCCTCGTTGCTGTAGATGCCCTTGCTGGCGCCAGTGTCAACCACATAGGCGTAGTCGCTGGAAGCCTTGGAGACATCTACCTTCATGACATAGCCGTAGCTGTCCAGATACAGGTCCAGAACGCTGTCAACCTTCACGTCATCGGAGAAGGTCACGTTGCTGTTGAACTTGTAGGTGGTGCCGTCAGCCACAAAGCTGGAGGTGCCGTTAACGCGAGTAACCTCAACGCCCTCGACCTTCTCAGCCAGAGCCATGCTCTGAATGACGCCGTCAGCCTTGGTGTAGAGGACCACGTCGTCCTTAGCGAAGTTCTCGGTCTCGTACTTCATGCCGTCCACGGTGACATAGGCCTTCTCGTCACCCTTGGCAGCGGTAACCTTGGAGACCTCACCCACATAGGTGTTGATCACAACCAGGGTCACGTTGTTCTTGTCGTCAGCGTAAGCATTGACAACAATGCCCTTGCCGCCGATCTTGTCGGTGGTGTTACCCTTCTGGATGGTGAAGGTGCCCTCGGTCTTGCCGTCCTTAATCACGTCGGCCTTCACAGTGGTGTCCAGACCCAGGTCGGAGTACAGCTCCTTGGACTGCACTTCCTCGCTGTAGGTGGCATCGGCAGCCTGAGCATAGGTACCCACAACCTTGTTCTTGTAGGTCCACTTGCTGGCGGGAGCGCCAAAGTCATCGTTGGAGTTCTCGTTCAGCTTCAGATCGGTGAAGTACTTCTCACAGAACTGCTGATACTCGTCGTTGCCGGAAGTCTTGTAGCCGGACTTGCTGGAAGCAGCAATCTTCTCAGCGCTGGCGTTCTGGTTGATGGTGATGTCACCCACAGTAACGCTGCCCTTGCCATCGTACTTCACCATGTCGGCCTTCAGGGTCTCGAAAGCCATCTGAGCAGCGTCCTGACGGGACAGGTTATCGGTCAGCACCAGGCCGGAGGGAACGATGCCCGCAGCAATGGCGTCGGTGGCCACATTGATAACCCACTCGTTGTCCACGTACTTCTCGATCTTGGCATCATAGCCCAGAGCAACCAGCAGCATCTTGGCGAAAGCAGCGCCGGTCAGCTTGCCCTCGGGGAAGAAGTTGCCGTTGCCGTCGCCGGCCAGGATGCCCAGGTTCACACAGTAGCCGATGTAGGGAGCGGACCAACGATCAGCAGCCACGTCCTTAAAGACGGCGGAGTTGGTGGTCAGCTTCTCAGCAGCGTCGGAGCCAAGCAGCATATAGGTGATGATCTTTGCAGCCTGCTCGCGGGTCAGAATGGTGTTGGGCTGGAAGTCGCCCTTATCGCCGCCCTCGAGAATACCGAGAGCAACCATAACGTCGACAGCCTCAACATTCTTGATCTCACTGGCATCAGTGAAATCCTTGCTCGCAGCGCCGGCGCCCACGACCATCATGCCCATCAGCATAACAGCGGCCAGAGCCAGGCTGAGAGTCCTCTTGAGGTTTCTCATTTGGAATTCCTCCTTATTTGATTTGACCATGAGGAGGGAACATCCTGCGAGTTTTTCAAGAACAGGCTGTGCTGCAAGGCTTTCCACTTTTTTAACCGGCTACTGGTAGCCAGCGGGTAGCCGTCAGGTAGCCACAAAAAAGGCCGAAATCCCCTGTTTGGAGATTTCGGCCTTTTTGACCCAATCAATGGATTTCCATCAGCCGCACAGGTCAATGATGGCCTGAGCGAAGATCTTGGCGGCGGTGAGCTGGTCGGCAATGCAGGTGTGCTCGTCGGCGCCGTGCATATTGCCATTGAAGCCGGGCATGGCGCAGCCGAAGGCCACGCCGCCGGGGATATCGTGGACGTAGGTGCCGCCGCCGATGGCCAGGCACTCCCCCTTCCGGCCACTGTACTGCTCGTAGCACTTGAGCAGAGTGCTGACCAGCGGGGTATCGGCGGGGGTATAATGGGGGGCCTGCATCCCACCCTCGGCAGTAAAGCCGAACTTGGCGAAGGCAGCCTCAGTCACGGCCTTACAGTTATCCTCATTGGCACACACCGGCACCCGGCTGTCAAACTGGCCGGACAGTCCGGTGTCGTTCAGCTCCAGCAGGGAGAAGGCCAGGGTCAGAGGACCGGACATCTCGTCGGCCTGGGCAATGCCCAGAGCCTTACCGGCGCAGTCCCCGTGGGGGAAGAGGGCGTTGAGGGCATGGAGGGCAGCGGTGGAACCCACCTTGGCCAGGGGCAGAGCGCACAGCAGATGGATCAGGCCGGTGATGGCGTTGACACCCTCCTCCGGGGTGGAGGCGTGGGCGCCCTTGCCCTTGCACAGGATGTGCAGGTCATCCCCCCGCTCGGTAAGCACATAGGTGACGCCGGTCTCAGCAGCAGCCTTGTCGCAGTAGGGCTGAGCCGCTTCGGCGGACAGGCCGGCCACCACGCACTCCGCCTCGGGAGGCAGCACGTTGATGCGGAAGCCGCCGTGGAACTCCTTCACCCGGGGGGTGGCGCTCTCCGCCGCCCAGGTCTTGGTGAATACCGGCTTGTAGCTGCCCTTCTCCAGGTTGATGACGGGGAACTCGCCGTCGGGGGAGAAGGTGCAGGGGGCGTAGGGCTCCTTACTATAATAATAGGCGATATCCTCAGAGCCGCTCTCCTCGTCGGTGCCCAGCAGCAGCCGGACATTCTTCTTCAGGGGTACACCCAGGTCCTTGACGGCCTGCATGGCCAGCAGCACGGCGGCCACCGGGCCCTTGTCGTCGTCGGTGCCCCGGCCGTACAGCATCCCGTCTACCTCGATGGGCTCATAGGGCTCCGTCACCGTCCAGCCGGTGCCCTCCCCCACCACGTCCAGGTGGCACAGGATGTGCAGCTGGGTCTCCTGATCGTTGAAGTCCACAGTGCCTACATAGTTATCGTAGTTCTTGACGGAGAAGCCCAGCTCCTCCGCCAGTTTCAGGCCCTCCGCCAGGGCGGCGGCGGGGCCTGGGCCAAAGGGCATCCCGGGCTGGGCCTCCTCCCGGACGCTGCGGATACGCACCAGCCGGGAAATGGCCTCCACCAGCTGCTGCCGGCGGGCCGGGTCGTCAAAATAGGCGTTGATTTGATCCTGATACATGGAACTTATTCCTCCTTGGGTTCTTCATCTCCGCCGGCGGCGCCGGTCAGCTCCCCCAGGTACTTGTACACCGTATACCGGGACACCTGGAGCCGCTTGGCCACAAAGGGCACCGACTTGCGGAAGGAAAAGGCGTTTTTCTGGTCCAACAGGGCAATGATCTTCATCCGGTCCCGCTTGGTCAATACATTCACCGGCTTGCCCACCGCCGCCAGACACTCCTCGAAGATCTGGGTCAGCTGACCCTCCCCGCCGTGCCACATGGCGCTTTGCAGGTCGGCCTCGGCGCTCATCAGGTCCACCAGAATGCGGTTGGCATAGACCAGAGAGCTGTAGTCAAAGTTGATGCCCAGGGCCAGGTTGAAGTCCTCCCCGATGAGGTGGAAGGTACTGCTCTTGATCTGCTGGCCCGAGGGGGTGGTGGCGTAGAGGTTGACGAAATCGGTGACCAAGGCGTCCTGGTCCAGCTCCTTGGCGGTGCCCAGGATGTCCATGGTGGAGCCTACCGTCCGGCCGGATACATGGCCGTTATAAATGGATAAAATGGGGTGCCTGGGGTCCCCCATGTCGTGGACCAGCGTCTCGCAGGTGGAGCCAAACATCTCCGCGATCCCCCGGGCGGTCCGGTCCAGAAATTCAAAGGCTTCCTCCCGATCCATTGGTTCACTTCCTTCTCTCTTGGTTTCCAGTCCAGATTGTACTCTGAACCGGGCTAAAATGCAAGGCTCAGGCCTGGCGGTAGCTCTGGAACTTACCCAGCACCGCCTCCAGCTCCTCCGGAGTCAGGTTCACGCCGCCCCCGGCCTGCCTGGTGTAGTAGTACACCTTGGCCAGAAACTCCAGCTGCTGGGCGGCGTCAAAGGCGAAGGACAGGCTGCCCCCCACCGCCAGCAGGCCGTGATTGCCCAGCAGGCAGGCGTTGTACTCCTCCTTCATCCCCTCCCAGGCCGCCTCGGCCAGCTCCAGAGAGCCGAAGGGATAGTAGGGGATGCAGGGCACCTGCCGCCCGGCGTAGGCCACCAGATAGTGGACCGGCTCAATATTCCAGCGCAGGCAGGAGAGCACCGTAGCGAAGGTGGAGTGGGTGTGGACCACCCCATTTACATCCTGCCGCCGCTGGTAAAACAGCCGGTGGAGGTCCAGTTCGCTGGAGGGCTTGCGCTTGCCCTCCACCACCTTGCCCTCCAGGTCAGTCACCACCACGTCCTCCGGGGTGGTGGCAAAATAGTCCATACCGGAGGGGCTGATGGCCATGAGGCCGCTCTCCCGGTCAAAGACGCTGAGGTTGCCGAAGGTTCCGTCGGTGAGGCCGGTGGTGACCAGCTTTTTGCCGTACTCCACCACCTGCTCCCGCTGCTCCTGTAACAGCATAAACAAGACTTCCTTTCTCCATGCTCGTTTCCTCAAGCATACGGAAAACCGGAGCGCAAGTCAAGCCTTTGCATTGACAGCAGGGCCACCCGCGCATAAAATGGATACAGACAAGGAGGCACCCATTATGACAACGGAAACCCTGCGCTTCGCCCTGGGGGGCGTGGCCGCTTATCGACATATTCTGGACACCCCTGAGCTGGGTCTGGTACGCACGCTGCTGGACAAGCTGGCCGGAGGGGACGCTGCCGGCGCGGCGGAGGCCTACGCCAGTCTCTTCTATACCCTGCGGGAGGGCCGGTATCCCGGCCTGGGGGACTGGCTGTACGACCAGCTGCGCTATACCGAGTCCCCCTACGCCCGGCTGGCCGAGGAGGGCGGGTCAGACCCCGCCCTGGAGGAGGCCGCCCGCCGGGACGTGGCCATCTTCGCCCAGCTGTGTGAGCTGGACTGCGGGCAGCTCATCGCCGCCATGGCCCGGAAGGCCGACCCCGCCCTGCTGCCGGTGCTGGAGGGCCTGCCCCGGTGGCCCGCCGGCTGTCCCTTCACCTTTGAGGGGCTCACCGATTTCTACCGTGCCCACGGCTCCGGCCTCTTCGCCCGCAGCCGTGCCTTCCTGTGGGAGGACGGCCAGCTCTTCCCGGTGGAGGAGCCCGACTGTCCCGGCCCCGACGAGATGCTGGGCTACGAGCTCCAGCGGGACCAGGTCATTGCCAACACCCGGGCCATGCTGGAGGGTCACCACGTCAACAACGTGCTGCTCTTCGGCGACAGCGGCACCGGCAAGTCGGCCACGGTGAAGAGCCTGCTCTCCCAGCCCGGCTTTGAGGACCTGCGGCTCATCGAGGTACAGAAGGAGGGGCTGGCCGATCTGCCCCGGCTCATCCGGAAGCTGGGCGGGCGGCGGCTCAAGTTCATCCTGTTTATCGACGATCTGGCCTTCGATCAGGACGACACCACCTATTCTGTCATGAAAACCATCCTGGAGGGCGGTCTGGAGCGCCGTCCCGCCAACGTGGCCATCTACGCCACCTCCAACCGCCGCCATCTGGTGCGGCAGACCTTCTCCGACCGGGCGGGGGACGAGGTGGACGCCAGCGAGACCATCCAGGAAAAGACCTCTCTGGCCGAGCGGTTCGGCCTGCGTATCCCCTATCTGGCCCTGAACAAGGCTGAATTCCTGGACCTGGTGGAAAAAATGGCCGTTCTGTACGGCGTGACCATGGACCGGGAGACCCTCCGCACCGGCGCCGACCGCTGGGAGATGAGACATCCCGGCCGAACCCCCAGAACCGCTAAACAGTACATCGCCAGCCTCAGTCTGGCATAAACACAGTGCCCCGTACAAGGAAAGGAGCATCTCTATGAGACGGAATCTGTTGAAAAAAGCACTGGCCGGTCTGCTCTCCGCCGCTCTGCTGGTCCTCCCCACGCTGGCGGCGGAGCCTCAGCAGCCCTCCTCCTGGGCGGTAAGCCAGCTGGCCGACAGCTACGCCCTGGGTCTGGTGGACGATAACTACACCACCTATATCCAGAGCCCGGTGACCATGGAGCAGTTGGAGTCCATGACCAAGGTAGTGGCCGACAAGCTGGCCCTGCTGGAGCTGGAACCCCGGACGGCAGACGCCGTGGGCCTGGTGGTAGACACCACCCGGGGCGGCGTGATGAACGCCCTGTATCAAGAGGCGGCCACTTATGACCTGCCCGGCGTGGAGGAGGGCCCGGAGGCCTTTCTGACCGGGCTGGGCGTGGTCCAGGGAGACGGCGCAAGCCTGGCCCAGGAGCGCACCTGCACCTATCAGGAGGCCATGGTCATGGCCAACCGGCTGATTCTGGCCATCTATGACGGGCAGGACGCCGGCTCCAAGGGCCTGCTGTGGAAGGCCACCAACGGGGATAATACCCTGTATCTGCTGGGCACCATACATCTGGACCGGGACAACGTCTATCCCCTCCACAAGTCCCTCCGGGACGCCATTCAGGCCTCCGAGGAGGTCATCTTTGAGCTGGATCTCAACGACCAGGAGGGTATCGCCCTGCTTCAGAGCCTCCAGACCTATCAGGATGGCACCACTCTGGCCGACCACATCAGCCCCGAGCTCTATCAGCGGGTACAGGCCGCCGCTGCCGCCCTGGGCATGGCCCCCAACGGGCTGGACGCCTATAAGCCCTGGGCTCTGGCCTCCACCTTCTCCACCCTGTCCATGCAGGACGACACCACCGGCAGCAACGCCATGGCCATTGACCTCTATGTGAACGCCGCCGCCGTCAATTCCGGCAAGGCCATCGGCGCGGTGGAGACCTACGCCTTCCAGGGCGGCATCTTTGACGGTCTCTCCCCCGAGTATCAGGAGTCTTATCTGGACTCCGCTCTGGCTGGTTTTGAGGCCACCCTGTCCGGCGCCGCCACTTCCCCCGAGATCGACGAGGCGCTCCAGGCACAGGAGGAGATGCTCTCCGCCATGTTCGCCGCCTGGAAGGACCGGGACCCGGAGGCCTTCTCCAAGGTCTATGACAAGGCCGCCATTATCAACAGCACCGACGAGCTCAACTCCAAGCTGTTCACCCAGCGGGACCCCGGCATGATTGAGGCCGCCGCAGGCTATCTGGAGACCGAGGGGAGCCACACCTACTTTATGGCAGTGGGTGCGGGCCACATGGTGGACCCCGGCGGTATTGTCAGCGGGCTGAAAGAGCTGGGCTATACTGTGGAACTGGTGCCCTAAACTCCGCTAATCCCGAAAGGAGTACCATATGATCCTGAAAGGAACCTTCCTCCACACCCCTGCTTTGGGAGAACTGGAGGTACGCCAAAATGCCTATCTGGTCTCTGAAGGCGAAACCATTGTGGGGCTGTACGACACCCTGCCCCCGCAGTACGCCGCCCAGCCGGTGGAGGACTGGGGGGACGCCCTGATCATCCCTGCCTTTACCGACCTGCATATCCACGCCCCCCAGATCATTAACCGGGGCATCGGCTACGACAAGGAGCTGCTGCCCTGGCTGGAGACCTATACCTTCCCGGCGGAGGCCCGCTTTGCCGATTCTTCCTTTGCCGACCGGGCGTGGAAGGCCTTCCTCAACCATCTGTGGGCGGTGGGCACCCTGCGCTTTGCCGCCTTTGCCACCATCCACAAGGACGCGGCCTGGCGTCTTATGGAGCTGTCCGAGGCCTCCGGCCTCCGGGGCCTCATCGGCAAGGTGAACATGGACCGCAACTCCCCGGACGACCTGCGGGAGGACACCGACGCCTCCCTGGCAGACACCGAGGAGCTGATCTGCCGCAGCCGGGAAGCGCTGCGCCGCACCGGCTTCATCCTCACCCCCCGGTTCGTCCCCTCCACCACGGCCAGGCTGATGGACGGTCTGGGCCGACTGGGCGAGAAGTATGATCTGCCCATCCAGTCCCACCTGTCGGAGAACCCCAGCGAGGTGGCCTGGGTAGCCCAGCTCCACCCGGATATCCCCACCTACACCCAGGTGTATGAGCACTTCGGCCTGCTGCGGCAGGACAAGACCATCATGGCCCACGCCATCCACCTGTCCGACGGGGAGAAGGCCCTGCTCCGGGACAAGGGGGTCATGCTGGCCCACTGCGCCCTGTCCAACACCAACCTGTCCAGCGGCATCATGCCTCTGCGGCAGGATCTGGGGCAGGGGCTGCGCTGCTGCGTGGCCAGCGACGTGGCCGGTGGCCACACCGCCAACGTGAGCCGCAGCGTAACCGCCACGGTGCAGGCCTCCAAGCTGAACTGGCTCAACCACCCCGACCAGGCCCCCCTCTCCCTGACGGAAGCCTTCTATCTGGCCACCCGGGGCGCGGGCTCCTTCTTCGGTCAGGTAGGGGCCTTCCTGCCCGGCTTCGAATTTGACGCCCTGGTGCTCCGCCCCTCCGCTCTGGATGCCCTGGTGGAGCGCACTCCCTTCGAGCGGCTGGAGCAGTTCCTCTATGACGGGGACGACCGGAACATCGCCGCCCGCTACTGCGCCGGGGAGTTGATTTCTCAGCCTTTCCCTCAGATCTGAATAAAAGGGGCCTGCCAGCGGCAGGCCCCTTTTTCCCATAAAAATTAGTTCTGACTGTAACCTTTCCCCCTCCCAACTCGCTGACAGGGGTGAAAGGCCTTTTCACCAGCCCACAGGAGAGGAGTGAGTACCGTGGAGGACGCCCAGATTGTGACCTTATTTCTGACCCGGGACGAGGGAGGCATCCGGGCGGCATCGGACAAGTACGGCAGCCGCCTGCGGCAGCTGGGCTTCCGGCTGCTGCCCGACCGGCTGACGGTGGAGGAGTGCGAAAACGACGCCTACCTGCTGGCCTGGGACAGCATTCCGCCCCACCAGCCCAGAGACTACCTCTTTCCCTTCCTGGCCCGGCTCACCGCTCTCACTCAGGAGCTGGAGGACTGCCTCCCCGGCCCTGACCACACCCAGGCGCTTGTGGACGCGCTGGCCCTGGGCGAGAGCCTGAACGCCTTCCTCAAAGCCCTGCCCGAGGAGCCCCGGAACCTTTTCCTGCGGCGGTACTGGTTCTTTGACCCCATCGCCGCCATCGCCCGGCGATACGGGCTCACCCAGAGCAAGGTGAAAACCACCCTGTTCCGCACCCGGCAGCGGCTGCGGGACCACCTGACCAAGGAGGGATTTACGGTATGAAAGCGGATGATCTGCTGGACAGCCTGGAGCACGTAGACCCGGAGCTGGTGGCTCAGGCAGACAAACCGCCCCAAAAAGCGCCTCACCGCCGCCCCCTGTGGATGGGGCTTACCGCCGTGGCGGCAGCCGCCGCCATCGTCATCGGCATTGTGCTGTGGCCCGGAGGCAGCCCTTTGACAGGCCAGGCCTCCGCCCTGGCGGTGGCGGAGTATCCGGACATGGCCCCCTACCCCAACGAGATGGACTATCTCAACCCCGACGGTTCCCTGGATTCCGACCGCTGGAGCGCCGACTACGACACCTGGCGGACCAGCCAAAAGGCCCAGCTGAACCAGCCCGAGGGCTATGACAGCGGGCTGGAGGGATACTATACCGCTACCCTGCGCCAGTTCCTGGGGGGCAGTGGGACAGAAAACAAGGTGTGCTCCCCCCTGAACATCTACTTCGCTCTGGGGATGCTGGCAGAACTCACCGACGGCAGCAGCCGCCAGCAGATCCTGGACCTGCTGGGGCAGGACAGCATCGACACCCTGCGGGCCCAGGCCAGGGCCCTATGGAACGCCAACTACAGCGACGACGGGATGCTGACCAGCGTGCTGGCCTCCTCCCTGTGGCTCAATGAGGATGTACCCTTTAACCAGTCCACCCTGGACACCCTGGCGGACACCTACTACGCCTCCTCCTACCAGGGGGAGATGGGCTCCGCCGAGCTGGACCAGGCCCTGCAAACGTGGCTCAACGACCAGACCGGCGGGCTGCTGAAGGAGGCGGCAGGCCAGATGAGCCTGGACCCGGAGACCGTGCTGGCCCTGGCCACCACCGTCTATTACCAGGGCCGGTGGTCCCAGGAGTTCAACCCGGACAACACCGCCCCCGACACGTTCCACGCCCCCGACGGGGACGTAAAGTGCGACTTCATGCACAGCTCCTCCTCCAACAACTACTGCTGGGGGGATCAGTTCTCCGCCGTGGGGAAGTCCGTGCTGTACGGCGGTACCCTGTGGATGGTCCTGCCCGACGAAGGGGTGAGCGTAGATCAGCTGCTGGACGACCCGGAGGTCATGGAGTTCCTGCTCTCCAACGGGGAATGGGAAAACCAGAAGTACCTCAGAGTCAACCTGTCCATGCCCAAATTTGACGTGTCCGGCCAGCTGGATCTGATTGAGGGATTGCAGGCCATGGGGATCACCGACGTGTTTGACCCGGCGGTGTCCGACTTCACTCCCATGACGGAAGCTGTGGAGGACATTTCTGTCACTCAGGCCACCCACGCCGCCCGGGTGGCGGTGGATGAGGAGGGCGTCACCGCCGCCGCCTTCACCGTGATGGCCGCGGCCGGCGGGGCCATGCCGCCGGAGGATCAGGTGGACTTCACCCTGGACCGGCCCTTCCTCTTTGTCCTCACCAGCGCCGCCGGCCAGCCCCTCTTTGCCGGAGTAGTCAACCAGCCCGCATAAAAAACGAGGCGCCTTCCCAGAAGGAAGGCGCCTCATTTCTTATCGATATTTATCTACCGCGGAGCACATCTTGTCCCAGCAGGCCTCCATATCGGCCACCAGCTTGAACTGGGTGCGGCACCGGTCCAGGTTCTGGCCGGGCCGGTGGATACGGAAGTATTTGTCCCCCTCCAGGTAGTCGGTGAGGAAGCGGATGCCGCACTCCAGGGTGATGAGCCGGGCGCCCCAGGGCAGGTAGTCCAGCTCCGCGGGGGTGAGGGCCCCGTCGGCCCCCTCCAGAAAACCCTGGGTGTAGGCATCAAACAGGTTCAGGTCGAAGTGGACCTTGTTCATGTCCCGCTCGTCCTCGTCACAGTGGTTGGCACCGAACCGGATGGAGTCGCCGAAGTCGTTGACCGACAGGCCGGGCATCACGGTATCCAGGTCGATGACGCACACCGCCTCGCCGGTCTTGCGGTCCATCAGCACATTGTTCAGCTTGGTGTCGTTGTGGGTGACCCGCAGGGGCAGCTCTCCCCGCCGCAGGGCCTCCAGCACCACGGAACAGTCGGCCTCCCGGGCGGCTACAAAGTCCAGCTCGGGGCCTACCTCCTTCACTCGTCCCACAGGATCGGCGGCCACCACTTCCTTCAGCCGGGCCAGCCGGGCCTCGGTGTCGTGGAAGTGGGGGATGGTCTCGTACAAAGTCTCCGCCGGGTAGTCCTTCAGCATCCGCTGGAACTTGCCGAAGGCCCGGGCCGAGGCGGCAAACCGCTCCGGCGTCTCGGCGGACTGGAGGCACATGGTGTCCTCCAGGAAGGGGTACACCCGCCAGGCGCCCCCCTCGGGGTCGGTATGGTAGTAGCTGCCGTCCCGGGCGATGCACAGGGAGAGGGTCTCCCGCTCCGGATCGCCCCCCTCGGCGGCAATCTCCTTTTTCAGGTAGTTGGTGACCCCCGCAATGTTGGCCATCACCTGTTCCGGGTGGTGGAAGGCGTTGCGGGAGATCCGCTGGAGGATAAACCGGCGGCAGGGGTCCTCCCCCGGCTGGGTGTGGACGCAGAAGGTGTCGTTGATGTGGCCGGAGCCAAACCGCACCGCGCCCACCACTTCTCCTCCAAAGTCAAAGGCATTCAGGGCCTCCTGTAAGTACTGCTCAGCAGGCGCCATGGTCGCACACACCCCACAGATCGTCGGGATAGAGGCCCGCCTCGGTCATGGCCTTTACCGCAGCCACCACCACCGGCTTGTCCTCCCGGTAGGTGACGCCGTACCACTTGTCGGCGCTGCGGAGCACCTTCACCCGGGCCTTGCCCTCCTCCAGCAGCTGAGTCACCACGCTGGGCAGGAAGTACTCCCCCTTCTCCGGATTTTCCGCCAGGGCCTTGTCCAGGAAGGCGGGGAACCGGGCTTGCGCCTCGGTGAGGAAGCTGCGGGTAAAGCCCCACAGATTCATGGATACGATGGTATCGCCGCTGAGGTGGGTCCAGGTCTGGCCGTCGTCCTCGGTATAGCGGGCGTCCGCCCCGTCCTTCTCAATGTGGGTGTGCTCCACTACCTCTTTCAGGTAGTGGTCCCCCTCCTCGGCGCACACGCCCCGGGCCACATGGCCGTGCTCGGTGACGGTGTTGCCCAGGCGGTAGCCCACCATGGCGTACTCATAGCAGCCGGGCTGGTCGGGATGGCTCTCCAGGTACTGATAGATCTCCCGGAAAGCCTGGGGGCCGTAGTAGTCGTCGGAGTTGATGACGGCGAAGGGACCGTCCACCACCTGACCGACGGCCAGCACCGCGTGGCAGGTGCCCCAGGGCTTCACCCGGCCGGCGGGCACAGCGTAGCCCTCGGGCAGGTCGTCCAGCTCCTGATAGGCGTACTTTACGTCGATTACTTTGCTGAGCCGGTCGCCTATGGCGGCCTTGAAGGTATCCTCGATCTGGTGCTTGATGACAAACACCACGGTCTCAAATCCGGCCCGCCGGGCGTCATAGATGGAATAATCAATGATCATCTGGCCGTGGCTCCCCACGGGGTCGATCTGCTTGAGCCCGCCGTAGCGGCTGCCCATGCCCGCCGCCATGACCACAAGAACAGGCTTGTTCATGCCTCTGTTTCCTTCCTTCCTCTCCCCGTCCGGCACCGCAAAACACAACGCTGGAGGGGGAAATGGTGATACAATAGTAGGTTTTTTGCTGAGATCCGGCTTTTTCGCCAGATCTTATTTATTATATACGCCTGTGTGTCAATGTGCAACCGCAGAAACCGGACTTCACGCAGTTTTTCCCAGATCTGACCTTACTAAAAAAGCAATATGTGACGCTTTAATGAGGTCAGTTTCTCTGTTATACTGCACCCAACGAAACCAGAAAGGAAGTGCGGTTCTTGAAACGGATCGTCAGCATTCAAGATGTGTCCTGCCTGGGCAAATGCTCCCTGACGGTAGCCCTGCCCATCATCTCGGCCATGGGTGTGGAGTGCTCCATCGTCCCCACGGCGGTGCTGTCCACCCACACCATGTTCTCCGGCTTCACCTGCAAGGATCTCACCGACCAGATTGAGCCCATTGCCGCCCACTGGAAGGAAAGCCGCCTGGGCTTTGACGCCGTTTACACCGGCTATCTGGCCTCCGCGGAACAAATCGACTATGTGTGCGCCTTCTTTGACGCCTTCCGGCGGGAGGGCAGCCTCATTGTGGTGGACCCGGTGATGGCAGACAACGGCAAGCTCTACCCCGCTTTCGGGCCCGACTTCCCCGCCCAGATGGCCCGGGTGTGCGCCAAAGCCGACCTGATCCTGCCCAACCTGACCGAGGCCAGCCTGCTCACTGACCTGCCCTACCGCACGGAGCATGACGAGGGCTATATTAAGGAGATGCTCCAGGCTCTGGCCGCCCTGGGTCCCCGGTACGTGGCCCTCACCGGCGTCAGCTTTGAGCCGGACAAGCTGGGCGTCATGTATTACGACAAGGTCACCGGCCAGTACGGCAGCTACTTCACCCAGCACCTGCCCGCCAGCTTCCACGGCACCGGCGACGTGTTTGCCTCCACCTGCGTGGGCGGCCTCATGCGTGGCCTGGAGCTGGGGGATGCCCTGGCCCTGGCCGCCGACTACACGGTGGAATCCATCCGCTGCACCCTGGAATCTCCCGACGCCAACTGGTACGGTGTGGAATTCGAGCGTGCTATTCCCTATCTGGTCAGCCGCCTGCCTTGAATTCTCTTCCCCGCAACGCCAAAAACGGCCGCCTTTCGGCGGCCGTTTTGTTTTTGCCTCTGTCAGGCCTCTTTCTGGCTCCGGTCGGCAAAGCAGGCCCGCTTCAGCCCCAGAATGGGGGCGGCCCCTGCCAGAGTGGTACCGAAGAACACTACCTCTTTATCCAGATCCAGATAGTCCACAATGGTGCCGTTGCACAGGGTACTGCCGGTACACAGCACCAGGTCGGCCCAGTCCACCACAGCCTGGCGGTCCGCCTCCCCGTCCAGCACCGGGCAGCCGTCCTTCACCTTGCCGATGTTGTCCGGGTTCAGGTCCAGCACCTTCACGGGAAAGCGTCGGGACAGGGCGGCGATGAGGGCGGGCTGGAAACCCACCAGGGCGATTTTCGGAGTGCCGTAGTGGTCGGCCACCCACTCCACCATGTGGCGGGCGCAGAACTCCGGCCCGCCGTCCTTACAGTGGACGGTGTTGTCCGCCCGGCCCAGGTACTTCATCACCGCGTTCAGGGTGGCGATGAACAGCCCCCGGCTGTGAGGGTCCCCCTCCAGATCCAAAGCCAGCACCTGGTCCAAAGCCCCCTCAAACTGGGCGGGGGCGTCGGTGAAGGCCTGGCCCTTCGCCCCCCGGAAGTCGGCCATCAGCATGACCTCCTTGCCGGTGAGGATGGGGTAGTCGGTGCGCTGGGTGTGGCCGATGGCCTCCTCCGGCGTCAGCCCACGGGCTTTGATGGTCACCGCCGAGCCGGTAAGGCCGTGCTCCTCCAGGGCGGCAGCCAGAGCGGCGCGCAGGGTCTCGTACAGGGTATGCCGGTCCATGTTACAGATCCCTTCCTTTTCGTCCGGCCAGACGGCTTACCCCCTGGACCGCCAGGGAGAGCAAAAGCAGCAGCAGAGCCGCCGCCAGCGCCATGCCGTTGTCGCCGGTAGAGATATTAAGGTAGATGCTGGCGGGCAGGGTCTCGGTTTTCAGCCGGGTGACCCCCACCAGCATCAGGGTGGCGCCGAACTCCCCCATGCCCCGGCTCCAGGCCAGCAGAAAGGCCGACAGCAGGGCCGGGCGGCACAGGGGGAGGGTAATGTAGCGAAAGGCCTGGAACCGGGTGGCTCCCAGAGTCTGGGCGGTGAGGGGGAGCTCCGGGTCGATCTGCCGGAAAGCCTGGGCGGCCAGGTGGATCACAAAGGGCAGGTTGATGAGCAGATGGACCGCCACAATGCCCTTGGGGTCGAACACCAGCCGTAGCCCCAGCTCCTTCAGGGCCTTGCCGAAGGGAGAGGAAAAAAGGGTGAGCAGGCACAGGCCCAGCACCAGATAGGGTAAGGCCAGGGGCAGCTCCAGCAGGGCCTCCGCCCACCGCTTGCCGGGCAGGGGCGTGAAGGCCAGCAGATAGGCGCAGGGGATTCCAATGAGGATGCACAGCAGGGTGGACAGGGTGGTGGTCCACAGACTCAGCCCCACAGCAAAGCGGATCTCCCCGTCGGCCAGGGCACGGCCCAGATTGGGCAGGCCACCGGCTACCACCCCCCACAGGCTGGCCGCCACATAGAGCAGCACCGCCAGCAGCAGCACCAGAAAGCCCCACTCAAAGGGTTTTAAGGGGCGTTTATCCCGCCAGCTCATAGCCGTAGCTGGTCCAGATGTCCTGGGCGGTCTGGCTGTTCAGAAATTCCGCGAAGGCTTCGGCAGCCTCAGCGTCCGCCGAGCAGGTCAGCCGGGCGGCGGGGATGGTCTTGACATAGGCCTCCATCTCGGCACTGTCCACGATCTCCCCCTGGTCGGCGCTGACGTTCTCCTTCCATACGATGATGGCGTCGCACTCGTCGGCGGCCAGAGCGGTGGTCATGGCGGGAGCGGTGGCAGTATTGGACACGATATCCACCTGATCGGTAATGCCGAAGTCCTCAAAAAGCTGCACGGCGATCTTGCCGATGGGGGTGGCCTCCGGGTCGCCGATGACCACACGGACCCCCTCCTTGGCCAGGTCGGCGGGGCCGGTGATCTTCAGCGGATTGCCCTTCTGCACCGCGATCACCGGGATGTGGCGCACCAGAGGGGTGGAGGACTCCACCAGCTGCGCCACCGGCTTGACCTCCTCCTCGGAACCGGCGATGAAGAAGTCGCCCTCCTGGGCGGTATTGATCTGAGTCTGAATCTGAGCGGCGTTGGCGTAGGCCACCTCCACCGTACAGCCGGTCTGATCCTGGAAGGCCTGGGCGATCTCAGCAAAGGGGTCCTTCATGCCTGCGCCGCAGAAGACCAGCAGGGTGTGGCCGCTGAGATCTGCAACAGCCGGGGTTGTCTCCACAGCGGCGGGGGTTGTCTCCGGGGCGGACGGCGTGGTCTCCGCCGGGGCAGGGTTGGAGCAGCCCGCCAGCATAGACAGCGCCAGCAGGGCGGACAGGGTCAGGGATACCAGTTTCTTCATGACAAACACCTCCAAGGTTTGCCACGAGTATACCAAAATCCCCTCACCCGGTATGTTGTCCGGACAACTTTTCTGGAAAAAGCGTAAACCGATTCTTGCAGAAGGTGAGCACCCCTTCCCCCTCCAGTTCCTTCAGGGTATGGGAGAGGACCGAGCGGTTGAGGCAGAGGTAGTTGGCCATGGCCTCCCGGTCGAAGGGGATGGTAAAGGTGGTGCTCCCCGACCGCCCGGCCTGGGCGGTCAGGTACTTCAAAATCCGCTGTCTGGCGCTTTTCACCGAAAGGGCATCAATTTTATAATATTTTCGGATGTTCTGGTTGGATACGAAGTGGAGCAGATTGCCCAGCAGGGCCAGCCGCAGCTCCGCCGGCAGGGCGGGGTCGCTCAGCCGGTCCACGGGAACGCTCCAGGTGGTACAGCGCTCCAGAGTACAGACCGAGTAGGGGCTGGTGCGCCTGGGGGTGCAGGCCACCTCCCCCGCCACCAGATAGCCGGGAAAAAGCTGCTGGTAAAGAAATTCCGAGCCGTCGGCGTCCAGTCGGACCGCCCGCATGGTACCAGAGAGCAGCACCTCCAGCCGGTCCACCCGCTCCCCTTCCTGAATGACCACCCGGTTGGCGGGGTACTCCTCCTGCCGCCCGCCCAGCAGCGGCACTACCTCCTCCGGCTCCAGGCCCCGGAAGAGCACACTGCCCGCCAGGATCTCACGGTCCTCCATGGTCCCACCTCCTTGCCCGCAAGGATAGCACGCCCCGGTCTTTTTTGCAACCACCGGGGCATACAGGCAGGAAAACCCGTTCTGCCGCACTTGTTTTTGCCGTTCTTGTTTGATATAATAACGTGTCATCTTGTATTTGATCGCAGTTGGGAGGTCCCTATGCGTAAGAATAAGCTAACTCATCTGGTAGAGCCCAGTCTGAGGCTGTATTTCCTCTGTCTGGTGGTGTTTGCCGTCATTACCGCCTTTTTCTCCGTCCCCGCCGCGGTGGCGGAACTGGCGGTGGTGGTCATTCTCTACCTCTACTTCCGCCGCAGCAATGCCCTGCGGCAGAAGGAGATTTTAAAGTACATCGAAAACGTGACCTGCAACATGGACTCGGCCACCAAGGACACCATGGTGAACGCCCCTCTGCCCATGGTCATCTTCCGGCCGGAAAATGACGAGGTCATCTGGTCCAACGACCGGTTCCTCCAGATCACCGGGGAGCGGGAGCACCTCTTTGACGCCAAGATCACGGCGGCGGTGCCCGACTTTTCCTCCCGCTGGCTGATGGAGGGCAAGACCGAGTGCCCCACCGAGGTACGCATCGGGGACCGGCGGTTTTTGGTGTTCGGCCATCTGGTTCGTACCGAGGAGCAGGGAGCCAGAGGCTATCTGGCCACCACCTACTGGGTGGACGTTACCGACTTTGCCACCGTGCGGGACGAGTTCTATGCCACCCGCCCCGTGGTGGCCATCCTGACGGTGGACAACTACGAGGAGCTGATGAAGGGCGCCAACGACAGCGCCAAGTCGGCTATGCGCAGCGAGATCGACGACCGGCTGGCCCAGTGGGTTGCCCCCGCCCAGGGTGTGTTTACCCGGTATGAGCGGGACCGCTACCTCTTCCTCTTTGAGGAGCGCTTCCTGGCCCAGTTCCAGGAGGGCAAATTCTCCATCCTGGACACCGTGCGCCAGGTGACCAGCCCCTCGGGCATTCAGGCCACCCTGTCCATCGGCATTGGCAAGGACGGCGACAATCTGGGCGATTTGTTCCAGTACGCCGCTCTGTCGGTGGAAATGGCCCTTAGCCGGGGCGGCGACCAGGTGGTGGTCAAAAACAAGTTCAACTTCGAGTTCTTCGGCGGACGCACCAAGGAGCTGGAGAAGCGCACCAAGGTGAAGAGCCGGGTCATGGCCAACGCCCTGGGCGAGCTGATGGCCGACGCCTCCACCGTGTTCGTCATGGGCCACAAGTACCCCGATCTGGACTGTATCGGCGCCGCCGCCGGCGTATGCGCCATGGCCCGGAAAAAGGGCACCCCGGTCCATATCGTACGGGAGCCGGGGGTCAACCCGGCCAGCGAGATGAGCGACCGGCTGAGCCAGGTTCCCGAGTACAAGGACGTGTTTCTCTCCCCCCAGGATGCCATTCTGCTGGCCGACTCCAACTGCCTGCTGGTGGTGGTGGACACCAACCGCCCCGAGCAGGTGGTGAGCCAGGACCTGCTGGAGGCGGTCCACAAGGTGGCGGTCATCGACCACCACCGCCGCGCCTCCTCCTATATCGCCGACGCCGCCCTCAACTTCCACGAGCCCTACGCCTCCTCCGCCAGCGAGCTGGTCACCGAGTTGTCCCAGTATCTGCTGGAGCCTGCCGACCTGCTGAAGATCGAGGCGGAGGCCCTGCTGGCGGGCATGGTGCTGGACACCAAACAGTTTACCATGCGCACCGGCAGCCGTACCTTTGAGGCGGCGGCCTTCCTGCGCCGCTCCGGCGCCGACACCGGCGACGTGAAGAAGCTGTTCCAGAACGATCTGGACGGCACCATTGCCAAGTACGACATCATCCAGACCGCCCGGATGTACAAGGACGGCATTGCCGTGGCCCGGGTGGACCACACCGTGGGCCGCATCACCGCCGCCCAGGCCGCCGACGAGCTCTTAAATATCTCGGGCATCGACACCTCCTTCGTTCTCTTCCCTGACAATGAGGGGCGGGTCATTCTCTCCGCCCGAAGCATGGGGGATGTGAACGTACAGGTGGTGCTGGAGAAGCTGGGCGGCGGCGGCAACGCCGCCACCGCAGGCGCTCAGGTCCCCGGCAAGACGGTGGACGAGGTGACCAAGCTGCTCCTCCAGGCCATTGATCAGTATCTGGAGGATGAATAAAAAAGCCTTCCCCTCGGGGGAAGGTGCCCCCGTAGGGGGGCGGATGAGGGGTCCGATACCATTTCCCTCATCAGTCACGCTTTGCGTGACAGCTTCCCCCTGGGGAAGCCTAACAGGAAGGAGATAATAGTTATGAAAGTGATTTTGCAGCAGGACGTGAAGGGCCAGGGCAAGAAGGGCCAGATGATCGAGGCCAGCGACGGCTACGCCCGCAACTTCCTTCTTCCCCGCAAGCTGGCTGTGCTGGCCACCGCGGAGAATATCAACACCATGAAGATGCAGGAGAAGGCCAAGGCCGCCCAGATGGCCGCCGAGAAGGCGGAGGCCGAGGCCACCGCCGCCAAGCTGAAGGAGCTCTCCGTCAAGGTTGTTGCCAAGGCGGGCAACGGCGGCCGGCTCTTCGGCGCCGTCACCACCAAGGAGATCGCCGACGCCCTCTCCGCCCAGCACGGCATCACCATCCAGAAAACCAAGATCGTGCAGGATGAGCCCATCAAGGCCTTCGGCACCTACGAGCTGAAGGTGAAGCTGGGCTACGAGGTCACCGGCACCCTGAAGGTGGTCGTGGCCGAGCAGTAACTATGCGTAGGGGCCGATGCCCACATCGGCCCGTCCAGGGGAGGTGAAGGAACATGGCAACCGAAGAGGAACTGCTGCTGCGGCAGATGCCCCACAGCGTGGAGGCCGAGCAGAGCGTGCTGGGCGCCATGCTTATCGACGCCCGGTGCGTACCTGATGTGATCGAGGAGCTGAAGCCTGAGGACTTCTACCTGCGCACCAACCGCGAGATCTACGAGACCATCTACTCCATGTTCAACTTCTCCCTCACCATCGACCCGGTGACCGTGCTGGACCATATGCGCCAGAACGGGGTATACGACGAGAACACCTCCCGCAGCTATATCCTCCAGCTGATGGAGGTCACCCCCACGGCGGCCAACGTGAAGGAGTATGTGGCCATTGTCAAGGACAAGGCCCTGCTTCGCCGCATTGCCGAGACGGCGGGGGATCTCACCGCCCTGGTACAGGAGGGCACCGGCACCGGTCAGGAGGTGCTGGAGGCCGCCGAGCAGCGGATCTACGCCATCCGTCAAGGCCGGGCCTCCCAGGGTCTGACCCACATCTCCGGTGTCATTCTCAACGTGTATGAGCGCCTCAATGAGCTGGCCGCCAGCGATTCCGCCGTGCCCGGCCTGAGTACCGGCCTGCCCGACGTGGATATGGCCATCTCCGGCCTGAACAAGTCCGACCTGATCCTGTTGGCCGCCCGACCCGGCATGGGCAAGACCTCCTTCGCCCTGAATATGCTGCTCCACGCCGGCAAGTTCTCCGGCAAGACGGTGGTCTTTTTCTCTCTGGAAATGAGCCGGGAGCAGCTGGCCATGCGCCTCATCTCCGGCGAGGCCTTCGTGGACAACAAGAAGCTGGTCACCGGCAAGCTGGGGGAGGAGGACTGGTCCAAGATTGCCGCCGCCTCGGCGGCCCTCAACCAGACCCAGATCCTCATTGACGACAACCCCGCCCTCTCCGTGGCCGACATGAACGCCAAGTGCCGCCGGGTGGATAATCTGGGCCTGGTGGTCATAGACTACCTCCAGCTCATGACCTCCGCCGGCGGTCCCACCCGCAGCAGCGACAACCGCCAGCAGATCGTCTCCGACATCTCCCGCGCCCTGAAGATCATGGCCAAGGAGCTCAATGTGCCGGTGGTCTGTCTGTCCCAGCTGTCCCGTGGTCCCGAAAGCCGCCAGAACAAGCGGCCCATGCTGTCCGACCTGCGTGAGTCGGGCGCCATCGAGCAGGACGCCGATATCGTCATGTTCCTCTACCGGGACGACTACTATAATGAGACCAGCGAGAACCACAACCTGGCCGAGTGCATCATCGCCAAGAACCGTCATGGCGAGACCGGCACGGTGGAGCTGCAGTGGCTGCCCGAGTACACCACCTTCTCCTCCATCGACCGGCGGCATTCGGAGTTCTGACACCCCATCGTAGGGGCGACCCTTGCGGTCGCCCGCGGGCGGCCATAAAGGCCGCCCCTACAGGAAATTCCACAGGAGAACACCTTTATGCTGGAAACCGTCAAGGCCCTCACAACCGAATACGATATGCTCCCCCGGGGGAGCAAGGTGCTGTGTGCCGTGTCCGGCGGGGCCGATTCCATCTGCCTGCTCCACCTGCTCCACAGCCTGTCGGCTGAGGGTGGTTTTCAGGTGGCCGCCGCCCACTACCACCACGGGATGCGGGGAGAGGCCGCCGATGCTGACGCCGCCTTTGTGGAACACTTCTGCAAAGAGCGGAACATCCCCTGCGTGGTGGAGAGGGGCGATGTGTACGGCGAAGCCGCCCGCCGTGGCCTGGGGGTGGAGGAGACCGGCCGGGAACTGCGGTACGAGTTCCTCCGCCGTACGGCGGAACAGCTGGGCTGTGACCGCATCGCCACCGCCCACAACGCCGACGACAATCTGGAGACCCTGCTGCTCCACCTGACCCGTGGAGCCGGGCTCCACGGTCTGGCAGGTATCCCGCCCCGCCGGGGAGACCTGGTGCGTCCCCTGCTCACCACCCCACGGGCGGACATTGAAGCCTATCTGGAAGAGCACCGCCTGGCCCATGTGGAGGACTGCACCAACACCGACGAGCGCTACGCCCGTAACAGGCTGCGGCGTCAGGTGATTCCGGTACTGCGGGAGCTGAACCCCCGGCTGACCGAGCGCTCTGTGGAAACGATGGGTTATCTCCGGGCCGACAACGACTACCTCAACGCCCAGGCCGCCATGGCTTGCAGCCACGCCCGCTGGGCGGAAGACGACCTGGTGATTGAGGCCCACTACATCGCCGAACTGCCCGCTGCCATTGCCCCCCGGGCGGCCCGCCGCCTGTTGGAAATGACGGGGGACGGCAACACCGACTGTTCCGCCGCCCATTTGAAAGCGGTGGTAGAGCTGGCCGTGGGAGACGATCCCTCGGCGGTGGCTTTCCTGCCCAACGGGCGGCTGGCCCAGCGGGTGTACAAGGAGCTGCTTATTACCACCCAGAGCGACAACCCGGCGATGACCCCCTGTCCTCTGAACACCGACGGGGAGACCACCCCGGAGGGCACCGACTGGCGCTGCACCTGTCGGGCAGTAACCTGTCCCCCCAAAGAGCAGCAAAAGCCCAACGCCTGGTATTTATCTCAGGAGGTTCAGGGGCCCCTGGTGCTGCGCCCCCGTCAGACGGGGGATGAACTGGCCCTGCCGGGCCGGGACACCAAGACCCTGAAAAAATGGATGATCGACGAGAAAATTCCTCGTCGGGACCGGGACCGCATCCCGGTACTGGCGGATGAACGGGGCGTGCTGGCGGCAGCCGGTCTGGGCCCCCATAGAGAGCGTATGGCAAAGCCCGGCCAACCGGCCTGGGAAGTGGTATTTTGGAAGGAAAGGTAAGGAGAAGTATGGAACATATTTTGGACAAAGACGTGGAGCGAATCCTTTTTTCTGAGGAAGAACTGAAAAACCGTGTGGCGGAGATTGCCGCTGAGATCGACAGAGACTACGCCGGCAAGGAGCCGCTGCTGGTCAGCGTGCTGCGGGGTTCCTTCGTCTTTATGGCCGACCTGGTGCGGCAGATCCACCTGCCCTGCACCGTGGATTTCATGGCGGTGTCCTCCTACGGCGCCGGCACCTCCAGCTCCGGCCAGGTCAAGATCATCAAGGACCTGTCCGAGCAGATCGAGGGCAAGGACCTGATTGTGGTGGAGGACATTCTGGACAGCGGCAACACCCTGAGCTACCTGCTCCAGCTGCTCCAGGCCCGCAAGCCCGCCTCCGTGCGGCTGTGCACCCTGCTGGATAAGCCTTCCCGCCGGGTGAAGGAAGTAGAGGTCAGCTACTCCGGCTTCTCCATCCCCGACTACTTCGTGGTGGGTTACGGCCTGGACTACGCAGAGAAGTACCGCAATCTGCCCTACATCGGCGTGCTGAAGCCCTCCGTGTACGGCGGGGAATAAGGCTCCTCAAATCTACCCGGAAAGGACGTGTCTGTTCCTTGAAACGTAACGGAAGCCTGCGGGATGTAGGCTTTTATGTACTCATTGCCATTTTGCTGATCGTATCCATCTTTATCCTCCGGGGCGGCATGAACACCGGGGACAACATGACCTACGGCCAGGTCCGCCGCCTGCTGGAACAGCAGCAGGTCACCAAGGTGGAGCTGGACAATAAAACCGTCACCCTCTGGCTGAAGGAGGCGGTGGGCGGCAAAGCCACCGTCACCTACGACGTGGCCAATCCTCAGTGGTTCTACAACGACTTCAACGACCTGATCGTGGAGCAGATGCAGCTGGGGATTATCCAGGACTACGACTACCCCGCCGGCTTCGAGCCTCCCTTCTGGGTCAGCTTCCTGCCCTGGATCGCGGTGCTGGTGGTCTTTGGAATGCTTTGGTACTTCATGTTCCTCCGCCAGGCCGGCGGCGGGGGCGGAGGCGGCGGAGCCGACCGCACCGCCCGCTTTGGCCGGGCTCGTACCCGCACGGTTGCCGACGAGCAGAAGAAGGTCACCTTTGACGACGTGGCCGGTGCCGAGGAGGAGAAGGGAGAACTGCAGGAGATCGTGGAGTTCCTCAAGGACCCCCGCCGGTTCCTGGACCTGGGTGCCCGTATCCCCAAGGGCGTACTGCTGGTAGGCCCTCCCGGCACCGGTAAAACCCTGCTGGCCAAGGCGGTGGCCGGAGAGGCGGGCGTCCACTTCCTGTCCATCTCTGGCTCCGACTTCGTGGAGCTGTATGTGGGCGTAGGCGCCAGCCGTGTCCGTGACCTGTTTGACCAGGCCAAGAAGAACGCCCCCGCCATTGTGTTCATCGACGAGATCGACGCCGTGGGCCGCCAGAGAGGCGCGGGCCTGGGCGGCGGTCACGACGAGCGTGAGCAGACCCTCAACCAGCTGTTGGTGGAGATGGACGGCTTCGGCAACAACGAGGGCGTGGTGGTCATGGCGGCCACCAACCGCCAGGACATCCTGGACCCCGCCCTGCTGCGGCCCGGCCGGTTCGACCGGCAGGTCTATGTGGGCTATCCCGACATCAAGGGCCGCGAGGCCATTCTGAAGGTCCACGCCCGCAACAAGCCCCTGGGAGACGACGTGTCTCTGGCGGAGCTGGCCAAGGGTACCGGCGGCTTTACCGGCGCCGACCTGGAGAACCTGATGAACGAGGCCGCCCTGCTGGCCGCCCGCCAGCACCGCCGCTTCATCGGCATGAAGGACCTGAACGAAGCTGTCATCAAGGTCATCGCCGGTCCCGAGAAGAAGAGCCGGGTGGTCATTGAGCGGGAGCGCAAGCTCACCGCCTACCATGAGGCGGGCCACGCCATTGTGATCCACGACCTCAAGACCCAGGACCCGGTCCACCAGATCACTATCATCCCCCGTGGTATGGCAGGCGGCATGACCATCTCCCTGCCCCAGGAGGATGTGACCTTCCAGTCCAAGCAGCAGCTCACCGAGCGCATTGCCGTCTGTCTGGGCGGCCGGGCCGCCGAGCAGCTGGCCCTGGGCGATATCTCCACCGGAGCGGGCAACGACCTGCAGAAGGCCAGCGCCATCGCCCGCAATATGGTCACCCGCTACGGCATGAGCGACAAGGTGGGCAACGTGGTCTTTGACTCCGGCCACGACGAGGTGTTCATCGGCCGCTCCATGGCCCAGACCAAGAACTACTCGGAAGAGGTTGCCGCCCTCATTGATCAGGAGATCAAGGGCCTTATCGACGGCGCCTACAACCGCTGCGTGGAGATCCTCTCCGCCCGGCGCAAGGAGCTGGACTTTGTGGCCGACTACCTGCTGAAGTACGAGAATATGGACGCCGCCGCCTTCGAGCTGGTGTTCACCGATCCCGCCGCCATCCAGCCCCCCGCCGCCTATCAGGCGGTCGAGGAGGCCCAGGAGGAGGAATCCGATCCTCAGGATGAGCAGGAGTAACCCCTAAAAACAAAAATACGGTGTATTTTCCTTTCCAGAAAATACACCGTATTTTATTTATTTCAGTTCCAGACCGGACAGATACCGCCGGGCCAGGTCAAAGCCGTGACTAGCGGCAATGTGGCGGATGCGCTGACGGCCCATGGACAGATTCACCTTACGGACCCAGGTGCCGTCGGGGGTGGCCAGGCCGATGAACACCAGCCCCACCGGATTGCTCCGCTCGTCGGGATCGGGCCCCGCCACCCCGGTGGTGGAGATAGCCAGGTCACAGCCCAGCACCTTCCGGGCCCCCTCGGCCATGGCCCGGGCCACCGGTTCACTGACAGCGCCGTACTGGTCCAGCAGGTCCTGGTCCACACCCAGGACGGTGTGCTTCACTTCGGTGGCGTAGCTCACCACGCCCCCCCGGAACACCGAGGATACCCCGGCCAGATCGGTCATCCGCTTGGCCACCAGTCCACCGGTGCAGCTCTCGGCGGTGCCCAGGGTGAGGCTCTTCTCCTTGAGGAGCGCAAAGACCGCCGCCTCCAGGGAGGGGATATCCACCCCGTAGACCAGAGGACCGAAGTGGGCCTTCAGGTCGGCCTCCACCGGGTCGATGAGGGCGTGGGCGCTCTCCTCATCGGCAGCCTTGGCGGTGATGCGGAGCTCACATTCCCCCTCCTTGGCGTAGGGAGCCAGGGTGGGGTTGGTCATGGCGTTCATGCGCTCCCGCAGTTGGGCCTCCATGGAGGACTCCCCGATGCCGAACAGCTTCAGGGTGCGGGACACAATGACCCCGTCGGCCAGGTCCTTCAGATAGGGGACCACCCGGTAGGTGAACATGGCCTGACATTCCCGGGGCGGGCCGGGGAGCATGATGACCCGGACGCCGTCGGCCTCAAAGGCCACACCGGGGGCGGTGCCCCAGTCGTTATCCAGCACGGTGCAGCCCTCTGGCAGCATGGCCTGCTGGTAGTTGTTGTCCGTCATGGGGCGGTTGGGGTGGAGCCGCTGGAAATAGGCCTCGATCCGCCGGGCGGAGGGCTCATGAAACACCAGCTGCCTGCCAAAGCACTGGGCCAGGACGTTCTTGGTCAGGTCGTCGCAGGTGGGGCCCAGGCCGCCGGTGGTGATGATGATGTCCGCCCGGGTGCGGGCCAGCTCCACGGCGGCGCGCAGCCGGTCCGGATTGTCCCCCACCACCGTGTGGTAGTAGACGTTGATGCCCAGGGCGCTCAGCCCCTGGGACAGCATCTGGGCGTCGGTGTTGGCGATATTGCCCAGCAAAAGTTCTGTACCTACCGCAATGAGTTCGGCGGTGTGGGACATGGAAAAAACCTCCTATCGCCAACACCGGCATCGGCGGCTAGTGCCGCCGCAAATGCGCAGCGCAGCGAAGCATTTCCGCAGGGCGGATTCATTCCGCCCGAGGATGTAAAAGATATGGGGTCCCTGCGGAATCAGTGATTCCGCGGGGAGTTGGCGATGTTGCCCAGCAGCAATTCCGTACCCACGGCAATGAGTTCCGCGGTATGAGACATGAGGAAACACTTCCTTTGTTGGATTGGGAAAGAGGTGGATCAGACCTGGATACGCTCGATGCCCTCCACGGCGGCCTTCACCAGGCCCTCCACATCCAGGGCCTCCTCGGCGTGCTCCAGCTCCCCCAGCACCGGCCGCAGCCGGGGATGGCGGGGGGTAAACACGGTGCAGCAGTCCTCGTAGGGCAGGATGGATGTCTCAAAGGTGTTGATCTTGCGGGCGATCCGCACGATCTCCTCCTTGTCCATACCCACCACAGGGCGCAGAATAGGCAGGTCGCACACAGCGGTGGTGGCCCGCATGGCCTCCATGGTCTGACTTGCCACCTGGCCCAGGCACTCGCCGGTGACAATGGCCCCGGCGCCGCACCGGGCGGCCACCGCCTGGGCAATGCGCATCATGAACCGCCGCATAAGCACGGTAAACAGCTCCTCGGGGCACTTCCGGCGCAGCTCTTCCTGAATCTCAGTAAAGGGCACCACATGGACGGTGAGCCGTCCGCACCAGGGGGTGAGCAGCTTGGCCAGGTCCAGCACCTTCTGCTTGGCCTCCTCGGAGGTGTAGGGATAGGAGAAGAAGTGGACCATCTCCAGGGCGATGCCTCGCTTGGCAATCATCCAGGAAGCCACCGGGGAATCGATACCGCCGGAGAGCAGGCTCACCGCCCGGCCTCCCACGCCCACCGGCAGACCGCCGGCGCCCGGCTCCGGGTCGGCATGGACGTAGGCGGCATAGTCCCGCACTTCAAGATATACCGTCAGCTCCGGATGGTGTACGTCCACCTTCAGGTTGGGGTATTTCTCGTCCAGCTCGCCTCCCACATACTGGGACAGCTGGATGGAGGTCATGGGGAAGGTCTTGTCGGCCCGCTTGGACTCCACCTTGAAGGTTTTGGCGGCAGCCAGCTTGTCCCCCAGGTACTCAATGGCGGTCTGGAGCATGGCGTCCTTGTCCTTCTCGCAGGCCCGGGCCCGGCTCAGGCCCACCACGCCGAACAGCTTGGTCATGGATTCCCAGGCTCCGTCCAGGTCGCAGTCGTCGTTTTTGGGCTCCACATACATGGTGGACTGCTTGCAGTACACCTTGAAATCGCCGTGGTGCTTCAGGCGGCGCTTGGCGTTGGCAATCAGCTTATCCTCAAAGGTGCGGCGGTTCAGGCCCTTCAGGACCAGCTCCCCCAGCTTGAGCAGAATGATCTCGTTCAATGGTAGGTCTCCTTTATCAATGGTTTATAAATCCCGTTTCTTTTGCAGGCGGATGTCCTCTCCGTAGAAGGGCAGCACCCGGTACTCCCCCTCCAAGCGGGAGGAAATTTGGGGGGTATAGCGCTGGCGCACCTGAGTCATGGTCAGGTTGGAGGAAATCACCGTCTGTTTCCCCGCCATGAGCCGGGAGTTGACCAGGGTATACAGGGCGGACTGGACGAAGGGGGTGGTGAGCTCGCTGCCCAGATCGTCCAGAATCAGCAGGTCGCAGCCCAGGTAGCGCCTTGTCTCGTCTTTGGCCTCGTCGGCGTCCAGCTTGTCCCGGGCAAACTTCTGCTCCTCAAACCGGGCAAACACGTTGACCGCCGTATCGTATACCACGGAGAAGCCGTTTTCCGACACGGTGCGGGCAATGCAGGCGGACAGGAAGGTCTTGCCCAGTCCCGGCGCACCGGAGAGGAACAGGTTGCGCAGCTTGAACCGCCCGAACTTCCGGGCGTAGTTGGAGCACAGGTCGAAGATAAACTCCATGTTCTCCCGGGGCGACATGACCTCCCCCGGCCAGGGCAGGGGGGAGTAGTAGTCCATGGAGAAGGTCTCAAAGGACTGCTCGCCCAGATCCAGCAGCTTGGACAGCTCCTTAATTTGCTCCTCGCCGCACAGTTTTTTCAGGCAGGTACACATCTGGGCGCCCACCCAGCCGGTGTCGTTGCACTTGGGGCAGGCGGGCTGCTCGTCCAGGGCGTCGGCCCCCCAGCCGTTCTGGAGGAGCAGTTGGGTGCGCTCGGCCTGGAGGGACAGGTTGTGGTCCTTGATGACCTGGATGGAGGGACCGGGGTCCCGCCCCTCCCGCAGAGAGGAGGCGATGATCTGGTACACCGTCCCCTTCAGCTCCTTGTCGATCTCCCGGACCCGGGGCAGCTGGGCATAGATCTCCGTCTTGCGGCGGGCAAGCGCCTCCTCCCGCCGGCGGCGGCCCTCCTCCAGCCGCTTGGTGGCCCGGTAGAGCACGCTGGCTTCGTATCCCATGGCTTATCCCTCCTTGTCCCGTTCCTTCTCCTGCCGGAGAAATTCCCGCATCCGTTCCAGATCCTCCCGCACACGCCGGTCCACATCGCCGGGGGCGGCTGGGTGGTCCAGCATGGCCGGCCTGCTGCCGGCGGAGGGAGCGCTCTGGGCCGTCCGGGCGGGCTTGTCCCCCGCCTCGATCTCCGCCAGGGTATGTAGGTTCTTCTTGTGCCAGCCCGTCAGGATGCCGTTCATGTAATCCCAGTCCATCTGCTGCTTCTTGTACACCGTCTTTTCGTAGGCCAGCCGCAGCACGTCGTCGGAAAAGCCCATGTCGGTCCAGGCCGCCACCTTCCGCTTCTCCTTCTCCACCAGGGGCCGGGGCTTGAGACCCAGCAGCTGGAGGATGGCTCCCTCCCGGGTGCGGTAGAGGCTCTTGCGTTTCAGGTGAGCGTCGGCGGCCTGGGCGGTGTCCACCCCCAGCCGCTTCCAGGCAAAGCCCTCCTTCAGCACCTGAGACATACGGGGCCGCTGGCCCGCGCCGTATTTCCGCTCAAACTCCTCCACGCACCAGCTCACCAGCAGGCAGATCACCTCGGCGGGGAGAGCCAGGTAGTCATACAGGGTATACAGGCTTTTGAGATCGGCGGTGGACAGCACTTTGCCCAGCCGCCGCTGGACCTCGTTCACCAGACCGGGGAAGGTAGAGGTGGTGTCCTCGATCTCCCGGGTGATGTCGGCGGCGGTGTAGTCCGGCGGACCCTGGGGGGCGGGGATGGGGGGGGCCTCGGCCTGGGTCTTGCCGTCGGACAGGCCCAGATTCACCAGGGCGGCGGAGGCCTCCTCCAGCCGCTGGCCGTCCCACTTGAGTCCCTTCCTGGCCTGGGCGGGGTCCAGCACCCCACCGTGGCGGAGCAGCCACAGGTAGAGCAGGGCGGCGTCCCCATTGCCGCAGGCAGTGAGCCGGTCGGCAGCCCGGGCGTCCATGGATATGATATTGCCCGGCAGCAGCAGCTCCGGCATCGGGCATCCCCCTCTCTTTGATATCGTACCAGTTATCATACCACATTCCGGGGGTTGGGCACAATCCCGCAGTAAACATTTCCGGAGATGTGTTTTTCTTGGGAATCAATTGCATTCCAAAGGAAAAATGGTACAATGATTGTGAAGAGATCCACCTGCAAGCCTTGGAAAGGGGGCCTTGCCATGACCCGGCAGAGTTACCTCTGGCTGCTGTGTGCCGTCAGCCTGCTGCTCACCCTGCGAAGCGTTTACCAGATTGGGAAAACCCTGTTGGCGGGCGGGATGACTGGCCTGCTCCCCAACGCCATCCTGCTGGTCTGCCTGATCGCTGTGGATGGCTATCTGCTGTGGAGCGCCCTCCGTGCCGCTCCAGCGGTGGAGGCCCCGCCCTCCCCCGGAC
>NZ_NFHA01000017.1:0-76520 GCF_002159225.1 Flavonifractor sp. An91
CGTGCAAACGGATATACTGGCAGCCAGACCACGATTAAAAACTACATCCTGGCGCACCAGCATCTCATTCCGCCTGCTCGCTATGCGGTTGCTCCGCAGGGAAACCGTGGGCGGCGGTACACCACCGGCCCCGGAGACGCGTTCCAGATGGACTGGGGCTTTACCAAGGTCCAGTCTTTCACCGGAGAAGAATACTCTGTTGCCTGCTTTGCTATGGTCTGCCACCACTGCGGTGAGCGGTATGTGGAGTTCTTCCCCAACGCCAAGCAGGAAAACCTGTTCATTGGTATGCTCCACGGGTTCCGGTACATGGGCGTCCCTCAGTATATCCTTACGGACAACATGAAAAGCGTGGTTATCCGGCGGGACCAGGACGGGCATCCCCTTTGGCAGAAGGACTATGAGCAGTTCATGCGGACTGTGGGTTTCCAGACTAAGCTCTGTAAGCCCCGCCACCCCTTTACGAAGGGCAAAGTGGAGCGCCTGGTCCGTTTCGTGAAGGACAACTTCCTGGCCGGGCGGAGCTTTTGGAATGTAACCGATCTAAACCTCTCCGCGCTGGACTGGTGTGACGAGCAGAACACCACCTTCCACCGGGGATTGGGTATTCCGCAGGACATCCACAGGGAGCGGTGTGGCTCTGTGGTTACGAAACTGAACGACAGCCCTGAATTGTTGCTCTACCTTTGCCCTGAGCGGAGGATTTCCTTTGACGGGTTTGTGAACTACGAGGGGCGGCGCTTTGGCGTCCCCTACGCCTATGGCGGCAAGACGGCCCGTGTTATGCGAAACGGCTCCTGCCTTTATATTTACTCCGCAGATATGGCCCGCCTGCTCGCTACCCATGAAGTGACCTGGGCTTACCAGGACAGCTTCTGTGCTAACCAGTATGCGTTCCCAGAGCAGCCGGAGGAGTTTCCCTCCATGCCGGTGAAAACGGTGATTAGGCAGCTCCCGCAGACCTCCACCGACCTCTCCTTTGAGAAGTTTAACTTCACCAAGGAGGACGACGAGGATGACTGACTCTCTGTTTGAAGCGGTGGCCCATGCCACCCGTGAGCTGACAAAGTATGGTTTCTCCACCCAGGAATTTGCAATGCTGGTACAGCAGCACAACATGACCGATACTGAAGCCCTTGCCGTGGCGAAGGTATTTGACTATCTCCTGGAAAAGCGGGAGCGTTCCACAGTGGATTTCCTGCTCCGCACCAGCCGCCTCCCACTGAAGGTTCCCAAGACCTTTGACAACTTTGATTTCAGCCGAGTCACCGGAAAGAATGTTGACAAGCTCCGCAGCCTCCCCACGCTGTCCGCCCTCTATGCTCACAAAAACATTGCCTTTATTGGACGGCCTGGTACGGGCAAGACCCATCTGGCCCAGGCTTTTGGGCGTACCTGCTGTGAGCATGGATTTAGGAGTTACTTCATTAAGATGACAGAGCTGCGGGACCGTATGACTTCCGCACGCCGTTCCGGCCGGGAGAGCAACCTTCTGTCCTACCTTGTCCGCCCTTCCTGCCTGATTATTGATGAGGTGGGACACTGTGAGTTTGACAAGGAGAATACCCGGCTGTTCTTTGACATGGTGGACCGCCGCTACCAGAAGGAGGGCTACTCCAACATGGTCTTTACCAGCAACCGTGACCCTGCTCAGTGGAAGGAGAACTTCTGCGAGAACGATGCTCTTCTGTGCGCCCTGGACCGCATCTTTGACGATGCTGTGGTCTTTACCATTAAGGGAGAGAGCTTCCGGGGCAGGAAGTTGGAGACGGTTGCCTTGCGTACTTCTACTGGCTCACCGGCTGACCCGCAGCAGGCCGGGTAAACAATACTACCTGGGGGCTGGCTACCCCAGATTGGTGATTTTCGTTTGACCAAAATTGGCGATTTTCTCCTGACCCGGAGTGGTTAATTTCGCCCGACCCTAACAGCAATAACTGTACTGCAAATTTTGATCTTCATTGATTATGTAGAATTAATTAATAGAGGATTAAGCAAATGAAATTTGGATTATTAGATTGTACATATTTGCTTATCAGCTAACATGCCTATTTATAGGATGCAGAATGTGTATGCTTTGCAAAATGATAAGTCTAAAATCAACTCTGATAGGAGTCAGCTTATGCCAAAAGTTAGCGTAATTATGCCGGTATATAACTCCGAAAAATACCTGAGCGAAGCGATCGACAGTATCCTGAATCAAACCTATAGGGATTTTGAGTTCATCATTATTGACGACGGCTCTACCGATTCTTCGCCGGAGATCGTGCGCTCTTATTCTGACCCGAGGATCCGGTTCTATATCAATGAACACAATATGGGTGTGGCTGAAACACTGAATCTGGGATTGGAGTTGGCAAGCGGAGAATATATCGCCAGGATGGACTCGGATGATATTTCATTGCCAGAGCGGTTTGAAAAACAGGTTGCGTTTATGGATGCACATACTAAAGTTGCTGTATGTGCAACGGCTGTACATTTATTTGGTGCAGTAGAGGTAGATAGGGTGTTTTCTACTACACCTAATGAGTTAAAAGTTGATTTGCTTTTTGGTAATTGTTTTGCACATCCTACAGTTATGCTTCGCGGAAGCGTAATAAAAAACGAGAAATATTATTACAATAAAAATTTTGATAAGATGGAAGACTACGAGATGTGGGTGAGAATTTCTCGTAAATATGCCTTAGCATCGTTGAGAGATGTGCTGCTGAAATATAGAGTCCACTCCATGCAGGTAACCCAAAATTATGGTCAGGAATATGAAGTTCAGATCAGAGTATTAAAAGAGCAAATGCTCACTGAACTTGGGTTAAATCAAGAAAAGTATTTGCCTGGTTTCTTGTTGATAGGTCAAAAAGACCTGAATATATCACAAAGTGACGTGTGCCTGGAATTATTAAGCGCAATTGTTGTTGCAAACAATGGCAAGAACATTTATGAACCGAAAGCCTTGAGAAATAGTATAGTTAGTATTGTGAAAAGAATTCTTGCTGCTTATCCACGCAGCTTGGCGTTTAAATCAATACAAAAATTTGGTTTGAATCCCTTTTTATATACTGCGGAGAGAATGGTTCATGGTGTAAAAAGCAAAGTATCCAATAAGGTAAAAGTTGCACGGTTGCAGGTACGTTTAAAAAATAAAAATTTTACTATCATCTCTAACAACTGCTGGGGAAGTTTTATTTATCAAAAATACGGCTTGCCATATCAATCTCCCACAGCAGGATTGTTTTTCCTGGGACATGATTTTGTTAAGCTGTGCTCTGACTGGAAAACATACTTTTCTATGAAACTTAAATTTATCCCATGGGAATCATGCACATATTATGATGAATTGAAGGAGCAAAAGGCCTATCCGGTCGCAAAGCTGGGGGATATTGAAGTTTATTTTATGCACTACAAAACTGAGGCGGAAGCAGCTGAAAAGTGGTATCGCCGCATAGAACGAATCAACCCTGATCAAATGCTATTTAAGTTGTCCCAACGTGAAGGGTGTAGTAAAGAAGATGTAGAACGCTTCATGAAGCTGCCGCTAAAAAATAAGTTATGCTTCGCATATGATGATGTGCCTGGAACTATCCATGTCCCTGAACTAAACGGTTTCGTGGGCGATGAATTTCCTGTTGTCCAGAGATATACGGATGATCTTAAAATCCTAAATAGTCTTTAATAACGAAGTAAATGGGTTGAGGAATATGCCTAAAGTATCAATTATAGTTCCAATTTACAATGTCAAAGAGTATATGAGCGCTGCTGTTACCTCTGTAATAAATCAAAGTGAGAAAGATATTGAGATCATTTTGGTGGATGATGGTTCTACGGATGGCAGTGGTCGACTCTGTGACCAATTCGCTGAAAGCGATCCAAGGATTCAAGTCATCCATAAAAAAAATGGGGGGCTATCCTCAGCTCGGAATGCAGGAGTAATATCAGCACATGCTGATTATGTTCTCTTCTTAGACGGGGATGACTACATTCATCCAAGAACGGTGGAGCGGCTGCTGGAGGCCATTAGTATTGCTCCGGCAGATATTGTCCAGTTTCAATATCAAGAAGTAGAAGAAACGGTGAACTTGCCTGACCTGGCGCAGATTGAGATTATCGGACAGTCCCATACTGCACAAGAGGCATTCTCAAGGTTGTATGAGTACGGCGGAGTATATGCTTCGGGCTGTACAAAGCTGATCCGGAAACAGCTGCTGATAGAGATTCCTTTTGAAAATATCCGTCACGAGGATGAGATGTGGTGTACGAGGGTGTTCCAGAGAGATTTGACCATAACTTATATCCCCGATATTCTTTACGGATATATTATGCGTCAAGGAAGTATTATTCACAGCCAGTTTAGACCATCTATGCTTGATATTCTTGAAGTAAGAAAGCAGCGGATAGAAGCACTGAATAAATTAGGCCTGGAAGGACTGGAATCCCAGGAGATTGGCAAGCTGTTTTTTTCGCTGCTTACATTATATCGAGCGGCTGAGTATGCTCATGATGATATGTCTAAAGCGAAAATCATACACTGTTTTTTAGAGTATAAACATTTAATTATGCATAAAGCTTCCATACAGGGAAAATTAAAGTTATTTCTTCTAGTGGCGAGAATTAGAAATACTTTTCCGTTTTATCTGTACTGTCTGGTCGGTAAGGTACAGCGTTGGCGGAAGCCAAAGTAGTACGCATCTTAAGGCTATTATTAAAATAAGGTTATAAAACCTATTACAAGCTATGCGAGGAGTTACATGAAAAAAGCAGTTGCATTAAACATGATTGCAAATATATTGTCATTTGGCGTAAGTTTGGTAATCAGTTTCTTTTTGACGCCGTATATCACCGGACATGTTGGATTAGAAGCATACGGACTGGTAGGACTTGCAAATAGTTTTACAAATTATATAACGGTAATAACTGCAGCTTTGAATTCAATGGCAAGCAGATTTATCATTATTGAATTACATAGAAACGACAAAGAAAAAGCAAACAAATATTTTAGCTCAGTGCTAATTGCGAATACGGTATTTGCGCTGGTTCTTTTGATTCCTGCCATTTATCTTATTTGTAATTTGCAAATGTTAAATATAAGTGATAATCTTCTGTTTGATGCAAGACTTACGTTTACTATTATCTTTATAAATTTTATAATCGGGCTAATTGGAGCTTTCTTTGGTGTAGTACTGTATGCCAAGAATATACTTTGGAAAGGAAGTTTTAGAACTCTCGAAGCCAATATTTTACGTGTACTGCTGATCATTATGTTTTTTACGTTGCTAAGTGGCAAAATTTATTATGTGGCTGCTGCAACATTGATTACTGGTTTATATACCATTGCATTTAACATCTACTATACAAAAAAATATGTGCCAGAGTTAAAACTAAAACGCTGTTATTTTTCTTTTAAAGCAATTAAAGTTTTGGTTTTTTCTGGAGTGTGGAACTCCATTACAAAGCTAAGTCAAATTCTGCTGGATGGATTAGATTTACTTCTAAGTAATCTCTTCATTAATGGAGTTATGACCGGAAATGTTTCTATTGCAAAAACAATTCCGTCTCTTTATACATCGGTGGTAGCGATGTTGTCGGATTCTTTCTATCCGCAATTTCTTGAACTTTATTCAAAAAATAAAAAAAACGAATTGCTAAAAGAAATAAAACAATCCATAAATATTTTATCGGCAATATCCGGAATATGCCTATCTATGTTAATTGTATATGCAAAAGATTTTTATTACTTGTGGCTTCCTGAAAATGATGCACAGTTACTTAGCGCATTAACTATTCTCGCAACAGGTACAGTTTTGATCAGTGGATGTGTGTATTCCTTGTACAGTGTTTTCTCACTAACGAACAGAGTGAGAAACAACTCAATTGCGCTATTGGTAACCGGCATATTAAGTACAATCACTACATTTGTTTTGCTCAAATTCACTGATTTGGGAGTGTATGCAATTGTTGGTGTGAGCTCTTTTTATGGAATTATAAGAAACTTAACATTTACACCGATCTATGCGGCAAAGTGCTTAGGTCTATATAAATTTGCGTTTTACCCGGTTATTTTAAAAAATCTCCTCAACGTGGCGATTTTGGTTGTAATGGAAAATACTGTAAAGAGTTTTATATTGCCTTCTAGCTGGGTGATGCTGATGTTGAACGGCATCATTAATCTTATGATTGGATTAGTGATTACAGCTTTTGTAATGTTTAATAAGCAGCAACGAAAGGATTTACTGAAAAAGATTAGGCGAAACAAGTAGGTCGAAGAATGATGGTAAATAAGCATGCATATTTGATTATGGCCCACGGCAACTTTGAGTTATTGGAAAAATTATTGCGGCAAATAGATGACCCTCGCAATGATATCTATATTCATATAGATAAAAAAGTAGCACATTTTGACTTTTATTATTTCCAAAGAATATGCGTATACTCTCAGGTGATTTTTACAAATAAAAGGATTAATGTTAAGTGGGGACATAGTTCTCAGGTGAAAACTGAAATGAGTTTGTATGAAATGGCTGCTCAGCGGCAATATGCATACTATCATTTGATCTCCGGAGTGGATTTGTGCTTAAAAACTCAGGAGGAGATCCATCACTTTTTTAATAATAAAGATGTGGAATATATTTATTATGAAGACCAAGCAAGCACATGGGATTATCAGAGACTAAGTTGGTATCATTTCCCTAAAACTTGGGGCTATAGAATAACGGCAAGATTGAACTGGCTACAGGAAAAGCTAAAAGTAGACCGAATTAGAAGATTTAATATGTTATTTCGAAAAGGATATAATTGGTGCTCGCTGACGCACAGTGCTGTCATGTATCTTATTGCACACAAGAAGTTTATCTTCAAAATATGCCGTGCAACAGTCTGTGCAGATGAGTGCTATAAGCAGTATTTGCTCTGCAATTCGCCCTTTGCAGAAAAAATATTTAAAAATTCAGAAGGCCGTACCGATGATCTGAGAGAGATTGACTGGGAACGGAGGGTAAAAGATTCTCCCCACGTGTACACCATGGAGGATTTACAGCGGCTGAAGCAATCCCCGAAGCTGTTTGCTCGAAAATTTGATGAAAAGGTTGACAGGCAGGTTATTGATGCGATCATTCAATATGTAGAATTAAGGAAGACGCTAAAATGAAAATAGGTATTGTAACCGTCTATGAGCCTATTACCAATATGGGGTCTTATCTCCAGGGATATGCGCTAAAGACGGCATTAGAAAAGATGGGCCATAAAGTTTATTTTATTCAAAATATCTCACCAATAAAGCTGGCCTGCAAGTACTTATGCAGAATTAACCCTAAAAGAGAATTTTTCCTGCGGCTTCAAAAGGCAAAAGAATTTTTGCGCGATGTTCATAGAATAAAATGTGTGTCTAGAGAACGGATCCTTCAGGAACAGTTTGATCTTTTGGTCTATGGAAGCGATGAGATTTGGAACTTGGACAACCCATATTTTAAAGATGGCCTTTTTTGGGGACTGGATGTTGGCGATACCAATAAAATTGCCTACGCGGTCAGCGTTGGTGCGGTAAAAGATAGCAGCTTGACAACCTGCGCAGAATA
The DNA here is from genome assembly GCF_002159225.1 of Flavonifractor sp. An91. NCBI lineage: Bacteria > Bacillati > Bacillota > Clostridia > Eubacteriales > Oscillospiraceae > Flavonifractor > Flavonifractor sp. An91. The sequence goes on from NZ_NFHA01000017.1 coordinate 7,566, forward strand.
TCTTCGCGAACTTCCCAACTTTCGGTCCATTCTGCCCAGAGATGCCCGGACAAAAGAAGTTGTAGACCGAGTAGTGGGGGGAGACCACGAGATCGTATGTGATCCGACATTGCTGCTTCCGCTGGAGAATATCTCTGAGAGTATACAGCTGCCCAAGAACAGGTATATGCTGGTGTATACTTATGGCTTGGATCCAGAGATGCAAAATACAGTGGTGAGCTATGCAAGAAAACATAATTTGAAAATTATCTCCCCTTGCTTCTGGCATCCGTGGGTTGATGAGGTAATTGAGTGCTCAGCGCTGCAGTTTAGCGCATTGATACAAGGAGCCGAGTGCGTGTTCACGACGACCTTTCATGGCGCAATTTTTACGCTTTTGAACCATAAGAGATGTTGTATCTATCCGGTTCGTGAAAAGGTCAAGGATCTTGTGGTACGGTTGGGAGAAGAACAGCGCCTGATTGAAGAAAACTGTTCAAGCCAATGTTTTGAACAAATAATTGCACAGCCATTTGATGATGAGGCATTTGAAGCGAGACTTGACAAGTGGCGGAGGTACTCCATGGATAGATTAAAGGAGGCAATTTCTTGCTTGGGAAAATAAAAAAGTATGTTCGGGAACATACGCAATATGGGAAAACAAGGTATCTTAATTATCTTTATCAATATGATTTGAAACAATATGTGGAGCACTCTTGTATGAATGAGCAGAATAAAGAGTGCGTTGCCACCAAAATAAGATTATTGGTTCATGCATTAGAGAAGGGGATGTCTCTGCCTCATTGCAGACCTGGATTTGGAAAAGATAAGGTCTTAGAATTACTGGATCTGTGCAAAAAATATCAGTCTTTTGATGAGAGAAAAGACGATCAGATTGGCCAATTGGTTGAAGGTGTAGTGTCTGCATACGTTAACTATCAAGTTGCTCAGGGTGGAGCAGTAGATTTTATTCCTAAAGAGTATTTGGAAAAAAGCGATTCTATGGCGGGTATTATTAGCTTACCGGTCAAAAAGTCCACAAATTTTGAAGAGATAGCAAAAGGACGTCACAGCACCAGAAGCTATGCCGATAGAATAGTTTCCGATCAGGTTATAAGACAGGTTGTACAACTTGCGCAGACGGCCCCCAGCGCCTGCAACAGACAGGCAACGCATATATTTGCGTGTGTTAACTTAGAGAAAATTCAACAGATCATGCAAATGCATGGTGGGACAAGAGGATTCGATAGACCGGGCGTAATATTTGCGATTACAGGGGACCTTAACTTATATCAAAATGAATATGAAAGAAATGCTGTGTTTATAGACGGCGGAATCTTTCTGATGAACCTGCTTTATTCCATTGATGCGTACGGTTTGGCAGCCTGCCCGGTGATATGGGGTTCTGAGCCCGACAACGATGCAAAACTGGCCGATATTTTAGGGATCCCAAAGTCACATAAAATAATATCGTTGGTTACTGCTGGACACTATGCGGGAGAATCTTATATAGCTGCAAAGTCTGAAAAAAGAAATGTGAATAGCATTATGCATATTATTAAATAGATATCCCGCTTTAGCACTTTGTAGTGCGGTGGAAAGGAGTGGTGATACACATGAACATCAAGATTACCGACCTTTTAGATCTGTCCCACACGATGGCAGGAGACTACCTAAAGCAGTTCCGGTATCCTTGGGAGGCGCTGGACGGCATCAAGGAACTGATCCTCTCTCTCGGGGTTGGACTCTCTCCTGAAGAGTACGATCAGCCTGCCGAACACGTCTGGGTACATAAGAGTGCTACCGTTGCCCCTACCGCATATCTGGGTGCCCCCTGCATCATTGGTCCGGAGACCGAGGTGCGCCACTGTGCCTTTATTCGTGGTTCCGCGCTGGTGGGCGCCAACTGTGTGGTGGGCAACTCCGTGGAACTGAAAAATGTAATCCTCTTTGACAATGTGCAGACCCCCCACTATAACTATGTGGGCGACTCCATCCTGGGCTATAAGAGCCATATGGGCGCCGGTTCCATCACCTCCAACGTGAAGTCGGACAAGACGCTGGTGGTGATCAAGGGCGATACCGCCATTGAGACCGGCCGAAAAAAGATGGGCGCCATCTTGGGCGACTATGTGGAGATCGGCTGCAACTCGGTGCTTAATCCGGGCACAGTGATCGGCCGCCGCAGCAGTGTCTATCCCACCTCTTGCGTCCGGGGCGTTGTGCCTGAGGACAGCATTTATAAGGACAAGGATCATATCATCAAGCGCAAAGCCTGACAACAATAATAAATAATAAAGAAAGAGTGAGATAAATGGGAAAATATTTTGGAACAGACGGCTTTCGCGGAAAGGCCGGTGAAGGCTTAACTACCGATCATGCTTACCGTATCGGCCGGTTTCTGGGCTGGTATTACGGCCGGGAGCACAAGGCCCGTATTGTGGTAGGCAAGGACACTCGTCGCTCCAGCTATATGCTGGAGTATGCCATCAGCGCCGGTATGGCGGCGTCTGGCGCCGATGTGGGTTTGCTCCACGTGACCACCACGCCTTCTGTGTCCTATGTTACCCGCACCGATCATTTTGACTGCGGTGTTATGATCAGCGCCTCCCACAACCCCTTCTATGACAACGGAATCAAGCTGCTCAACGGCGAAGGAGAGAAGATGGAGGACAGCGTCATTGCGCTGGTAGAGGATTATCTGGATGGCAAGCTGACGGTGGATGGACAGCCCGTGGATACGCTTCCTATGGCCACAGAGGAACGGGTCGGTCACATCGTAGATGAAGTGGCTGCCCGCAACCGCTATATGGGTTACCTCGTCTCGCTGGCCGTGTACTCCTTTAAAGGTAAGCGAGTGGCTTTGGACTGTGCCAACGGCAGCGCCTGGCATATTGCGCCCCAGGTCTTTGAGTCTCTTGGGGCGGAGGTGTTTACCATCAATACCAATCCGGACGGCACAAATATCAACCGCGATGCCGGTTCTACCCACATTGAGGGACTCCAGCGCTATGTAGTGGAAAATCACATGGATGTGGGCTTTGCCTACGACGGTGATGCTGATCGCTGCCTGGCAGTGGACGAAAAGGGCAACCTGGTGGACGGCGACCAGATCATGTACCTGTACGCCTGCTATATGAAAGAGCGGGACAAGCTGACTACCAATACGGTGGTGACCACCGTGATGTCCAACTTCGGACTGTACAAGGCACTGGAAGAGGCGGGAATCAATTATGAAAAGACCGCCGTGGGCGATAAGTATGTCTATGAAAACATGGTGAAGTACGGCCACCGCATCGGCGGCGAGCAGTCCGGCCATATTATCTTCACCAAATATGCCCGGACAGGCGATGGTATCCTGACCTCCTTGAAGGTGATGGAGGCCATGCTGGCCCGGAAGCAGCCCTTGAGTCAGCTTGTGGCTCCCATGACGGTGTATCCTCAGGTGCTGATCAATGTGCGAGTCAAGGACAAGCAGGAAGCCCAGGCAGATCCCGATGTGCAGGCCGCTGTGGCTGCGGTGGCCGACGAGCTGGGGAATACCGGACGGATCCTTGTGAGAGAGTCCGGTACGGAGCCTCTGGTCCGGGTCATGGTGGAAGCTCCTGCTCAGGAGCAGTGCCAGACGCTGGCCCAGCGTGTGGTGGACGTGATCAAAGAGAAGGGACACGCAGTGTAAGATGCAGATAAACTCTGCGGCGTTGCGATCCGGCCAATTAGATGCCGGTGGGAGATAGGAGTGCTTTATTATGTCGATTTTAGTCAGTGGCGGTGCAGGCTATATTGGAAGCCATACCTGTGTAGAATTGGTGCAGGCTGGTTATGAGATCGTTGTGGCCGATAATCTGGTCAATTCCTGTGAGGAAGCAGTCCGGCGGGTAGAGCAGATTGTAGGAAAGCCGGTTCCTTTTGAAAAAGCGGACCTGTGTGATCCGCTCCAGGTGGAGGAAGTGTTTTGCCGCCACCCTGAGATCGAGGCCGTCATTCATTTTGCGGGTCTGAAAGCAGTGGGAGAGAGCGTATCCAAACCCTTGGAATACTACAGCAACAATTTGATGAGTACGCTGGTATTGCTCAATGCCATGCGGAAACACGGAGTGAAGGATTTTGTCTTTTCCTCTTCTGCGACGGTATATGGGAATCCGGCCAGCGTACCCATTCGGGAGGACTTTCCCACTGGCGGAACGACCAATCCCTATGGTACCACGAAGCTGTTTGTGGAACAGATCCTGATGGACTACTGCAAGGCGGATCCTACTTTAAATGTTGCGCTGCTGCGTTATTTCAACCCCATCGGAGCCCATGAGTCTGGTATGATTGGCGAGGATCCCAATGGGATCCCCAACAATCTGGTGCCGTATATTGCTCAGGTAGCCGTAGGCAAGCTGGAGCAGATCCATGTGTATGGAAATGACTACCCGACGCCCGATGGTACCGGTGTGCGGGATTACATCCACGTGGTAGATTTGGCTCGGGGACATATTGCGGCGCTTCAAAAGCTGGAGACCAACTGCGGGCTGTTTGTGTGCAATCTGGGAACGGGCAGAGGATATTCTGTGCTGGAGATGATCAAGGCCTACGAAAAAGCGTGTGGAAAGCCTCTGCCCTATGTGATTGACCCCAGAAGACCGGGAGATATTGCGGCTTGTTATGCCGATCCCGCGAAGGCTCAGGAAGAACTGGGTTGGAAAGCACAGTATGACCTGGAGGAAATGTGCGCTTCCTCTTGGAAGTGGCAGGCGACAAATCCAAATGGATACCGCAATTAAGATTTCCTGTTATATCATATAGAAAATACGGATTTTCTGCGATCTTTAATTCGGTAAGGTGCCAAAGCCACCTTGAATTTAATGGAATTATGTGCTAAAATGGCAAAAAAGATTTAAGGCTTAAATGGCGCCGGAATCTCTGGTAGCGATATGTTATAACGTAAATATTTGATTATACAAATGGGTTACCTGGTTTTGCAAATACATGATTGAGGTTATATGTAAAATTTGATATAATCTGCGTGGATTTTGCAAAATAATACGGGTAAGGAGATAGGCAAGGATATGGTGGAAAGAAAAAAAGAAAATATGGAGATAGATCTGACAAAGCTATTGTTCCTCTATCTGCGAAAGTGGTGGCTGATTTTGCTGTGTGCCATTGCGGGCGGAGGCATTATGTATTTCTACACGACAAACTTTGTGACCCCCATGTACCAGGCTGGAGTGACCATCTATGTCAATAATGTGGAGAGCGGACAGCAGATCGATTATATCTCCGGCAGCAATCTGACCGCCTCTCAGCAGCTGGTCAGTACCTATGTCAACATTATCCGCAGCGATACTGTGTTAGAAAAAGTGGCGGACAGCATGGAAATGGATATTTCTGCTGAATACATCCGTTCCATTATGTCAGCTTCACAGGTTGGCGAAACAGAGCTTTTTGATGTTTATATTTCTCATCCGGATCCTGAAATGGCTGCCTTGATTGCCAATGCGGTGGCAGAGGTTGCGCCAGGGGAGATTGAGAATTTTGTGGAAGGCAGTTCTACCAAGATTGTAGACTATGCCAAGGTGCCCGGCGCCCCCTATTCTCCCAGCTACCGGAAGAATGTGATGCTGGGAGCGGCGGTTGGCGTTATCCTGATTGTGGCCCTTCTCACCGTTCGGGATTTGCTAGATGTACGGATCAAAAAGGAAGAAGATCTGCTGGAGATTTCTGACCTGCCTGTACTGGGGCGTATCCCAGTGTTTACTTCTGGTAAGGGCCAGAAATGATACGGGTACGCACGCGGAAGAATGTGCTGGTATATACGGTTGAGGAAGAGAGACAGGGTGCATGATGATTTCAGTCAAGAAGAAAAAAGGCGGTGCGCATGTGTCCAAACGGACGAAAAAGCGAAGTACAGAAAGTATCTCTATTTTGGAGGAACGTAAGCACCTTTTGACGCAAAAGGATGACTTTTTTACCCAGGAAGCCTACAAGACGCTGCGCAGCAATATTATTTTTTCCCTGACGGGAGAAGAGGGAAACAAGATCATTCAGGTTACCTCCGCTATGATGAGTGAGGGAAAGAGCATTACCTCGGTGAACCTGGCCATATCCTTTGCGCAAACGGATCGTAAGGTTTTACTCATTGACTGCGACCTGCGTCGGCCCAAGCTGGCCAGTCTGCTTTCCTTGGGTGCAAATGTGGGGTTGAGTAATGTTCTGGTGGACCACACGCTGCTGGAGCAGGCCATCCTTCCCACCAAAGTACCCAACCTGAGCGTTATGACATCGGGAGAGATCCCCCCGAATCCCTCGGAACTTTTGGGTTCCAAGCGGATGACGGCGCTGCTGGAGGAATTGCGGCAGGTCTACCATTACGTCATTCTCGATACGCCGCCGGTCAATATGGTGACCGATGCAGTGGTGCTGGCTTCCCGCAGCGACGGCGTGCTCATTGTGGTGCGGGCCGGACACTCGGAGAAGGGAAGCGTTCAGGATGCTGTCGAACAGCTGGAATATGCCAAAGTCAAAATCCTGGGCTACGTTCTGAACGGAGTGGATTCAGAGCGCGGCGGTTATGGTTCTGGAAAGTACAGAAGGTACAAGAAGTATAAGGGATATGGCTACGGTTATGGGTATGGCTACGGCTACGGCTACAGCAGTCCTCCCTCCAGCCGAGAACCGGAACCGGAAGAGAGAGGGAAAACGGAATGACCGATTTACACACCCATATTCTTCCCGGCATGGATGATGGAGCCCGGGATGTGGAAACCAGCCTGGAGATGCTCCGGATGGAATGGGACCAGGGTGTGGACAGGGTCATTTTTACCCCTCATTTTTACCGGGAAGAGGAGGATGTATCTTCCTTTTTGTCCCGGCGGCGTCAGGCCCTTTCCCGTTTGGAGCAGGCTGCATCGCAGCTGCCGGCACGGGAGCGGGCGGTGCTGCCCCGGTGGGAGCTGGGCGCAGAAGTGGCCTGGATGCCGAACCTGGCAGACAGAGAGGAACTAAAGGATCTCTGCCTTGGCCAAAGCAATTATTTTCTACTGGAGTTGCCCTTTACGCCGTGGAGGGACCAGATGATCAGCCAGCTCTATGATCTGCTGGGCCGGGGCCAGTTTATCCCGGTCATCGCTCACCTGGACCGCTATTGGGACAGGCAGCGAAAGGAGCAGATTGAGCAATTACTTCGGTTGGGTGTTCCCATACAGTTAAGTGCCAATATATTGTTAAAATTCTTCTCTCGCAGGAAAGCGTTGCGGATGATCCAGCGTGGACAGATTTTTCTGCTGGCGTCGGACTGCCACAGTCTCCACCATCGTCCACCCAATCTGGGGCCTGCTGTAAAGGTTCTGGCCCGGCAGTTGGGATGGAGGCAGGCGCGTCTCCTGTGCCGCCGGGCGGAGGATGTGAGTTCAAAGCGGGAAGAATTATAATATAGATACAGCGCATTAGAAGAAGTGAGGAGGAAACTGCATGAAAAAAGTAGGAAGAAAAGTAGTAAGCGTCCTGCTGACACTCTGCATGTTACTCACCATGCTGCCTGTAAGCGCACTGGCAGCAGATGAGGGGACGGTAGACACCGCCCCGGCAGAGAATGCTCTGGCAGAGAGCGCTCCGGCAGAGACTACTCCGGCAGAGACTACTCCGGCGGAGACTACTCCGGCGGAGACCACTCCGGCAGAGACCACTCCGGCAGAGACTACTCCGGCGGAGAGCACTGAGGATGTAGCCCAGATCGGCGACCAGACCTATCCCACCCTGGAAAACGCCTTTGATGCGGTGGGCAGCGACGCAGTTACCATCAAACTGCTGGCTGACACCCAGATTTCCAATGCCATTGAGGTTCCTGAGGGGAAAACCATCACCCTGGATCTCAACAGCTGCGCTGTTACCGTTCCTGAGGCGGTCAGCGGCAGGAGCATTTATGCCATTAGCAACTACGGAACACTGACGATCCGTGATACTTCTGCGGAGAAAGACGGTTCCATTAGCTCCCGTGGTGTGCAGAATCTTGAAAACGGCATTCTCACTTTGGAAAGTGGTACCATTAACTCCATCGACTCCAATGGCGGCGGTGCTGCTGTTTGGAACGAAGCTACCTTCTATATGACTGGCGGTACGCTGGCCTTTACTGGCGAGAAGAGCGGTAACAATTCTGGGACGCCCCTAAGCAATCAGTTTGGTGCTACCGCAACGATCACTGGCGGTTCCCTGCTTTCTCCCTATACTTGCGTCTTCAACAGCGGCCATATGAAGATCAGCAATGTCTCTCTGGCGGGTCAGACTGCATATTGGCATGTGATCAAGACATATGGTGGCAGCGATCTGGAGCTGCGTGATGTGATTGTGGATGCCACTTTGGGCGGCGGCATCGAAGCTGCTGGCGGCACAGTGAATATTTACGGTTGTACGTTTACGCAGAAGGGATATTCCGACTGGAACAGCGTGAATGTTGCGGTAAGCGGTGGCGGTACAGTGAATGTTCACAGCGGCACCTTTACCAGTGAAAACTATGGCGCTTATGTGTTTAACTCTGGTGGTACCATCAATGTCGAAGGTGGTACGTTTAGCGCTGGTAGAACAGTTCTGAAGGCGGATAACTCCACTACGTCCAATCCGAGTGTTATCAATGTTGCTGATGGTGCCTTTACCGGCAAGCTTGAGATCGGCAGTAGTTCTACCCTCTCCATCTCCGGCGGCACCTTCTCTGTTGAGATTCCTGAGAAATACTGCGCCGAGGGCTTTGTGCCTCAGGAGAATGCCGACGGCACTTGGGGTGTTGTCAAGAAGAACGAAGCCGAGATCAACGGCAAGCAGTATGCCACTCTGAGTGAGGCCCTGAACAAAGTTCAGGACGGCGAGACCATTAAGGTCCTTGCCCCTGCCACTGTGGACATGGCCGAAACCTATGCGATTACCGGCAAGGCCATCACTCTGGATCTCAACGGCCAGACTGTGACCTGGAACACCTCCGCAAAGGCAGCCATCACGGTAAAAGACGGCGGAAAGCTGACCATCCAGGATACCTCTGCCAATGAAGCCGGTGAGCTGGCGTTTACATCCACATATAATGATTCCGGTGATTCTACCGGCATTTATGTGAATCCCAATGGTACGTTTGCGCTGCAGAGCGGTACGATTTCCTATACCGCTGCAAAGGGTCGCGCGATTTATGTGGGAGTCACAGGTACTTTTGCCATGAGCGGCGGCACAGTAAAAATTGCCGGACGCGCAAAATATGGTGTGTATCTGTCCAGCAACAACAGCACGAACATTACAGGCGGCGAGATCATCCTTAGCGATACGCTGACGGGGACTGCGCTGTATGGCCTCTATGTGTACATGCTTGCTGACGCACAAGGGCTTGCCATTGAAAATTTGACCGTAGACGCATCGGCTGTCCCGGCTGCTCAATGTGCATACTGCATTACCGGCGGGTGGATCAGCGCTAATAATGCGCCTGTGACCATTTCCGGCGGTACCTATACCACGAATGAGAATACTCTTAGCAAAGCAATTTATTATTCTACCGTAAAGAACCTTACCATCTCCGGCGGCACCTTTAATGGTGTTGTTGACTCGGCCACAACCATTACCGACGGCACCTTCCAGAAGGCGGTGAAGGTCACTGACACCATTACCGGCGGTACCTTTGAAGGCAAGGTGACTGCGCCGAGCGGAAAGATCTCCGGCGGTAAGTTCAAAGTGGTAAATCCGCCCTATGATTGGAATCTGGCCGACGGAAAGAGCTTTGAACAGAAAGACGGCTACTATTGTGTGGTAGATGACACCAACACGAAAGTCGCCGAGGTCGGCGATGTCCAGTACGCTACGCTGGAAGAGGCCATTAAAAAGGCTCAGAGCGGCCAGACGGTTGAACTGCTTGCCAATGCCACTGTGTTGGAGCGCATTGCGATCGCAGATAAAAACATCACAATCGACACCAACGGGTATAGCGTTATCTATTCGGGTGATGCAGACCATAAGAGTGCTATTATTGACCTTGAAGGCAAAGCGCAAGTGGTTGTAACCGGCAACGGAACATTTACGTTCAACGATGCGTATCTCGATTACAATGGCTTCGGATACATTTTCCGTCTGTATGACAATTCCGTACTGACCATTGAAAACGGCACTTACTATGCTGGGTTGACCTGTGTACAGGTGGGTGACAGCTCGGCCGCCTACATTAAGGATGGCCACTTTAGCGCGTCTACCGACTGGAAAGACACTTGGTGGGTGCTGAACCGAATTGATAATAATAACTCAAAATTCTATGTATCCGGTGGTACCTTCGTAAATTACGACCCGACCAACAGCGATACGGAAAGCCCCACTGATAATTTCTGTACGCCCGAGTATGCCGCGACTCCCACCAAAGATGAGAGCGGTAACACCATCTACACCGTGGTTGAGGCTGAGGCCCGGATCGGTGAGACCGGCTATGTCACCCTGGCGGATGCCATTGCTGCGGCTGAGGATAATGCTACCATCACCCTGCTGGCTGATGTGACCGAGGATGTGGTGGTGCCCGCGGGCAAGAACATCACGCTGGACCTGTACGGCCACAAGATCACCAATGATTCCGATCATACTATTGTCAATAACGGCACGCTGACCATCACCGATAGCAGCGAAGCCAAAACCGGCACGGTGGATAACGTTACCCACGGGAAGGGTGCCTTGGTAAACAATGGTACTGTGAAACTGAGCGGCGGCACCTTTGAGCGCTCTCTGGAAGCAGGTACTTTGGCCGGCGCTAACGGAAACAGCTGGTATACCATTGTGAACGATGGTACCATGATCATTGAAAACGGTGTCACTGTAAAGAACAAGGGCGGTTTCTCCAGCATGATCTGTAACAGCAAGAGCGGTGTAATGGGGAATCTGACCATCGATGGCGGAACGTTTGATGGAGGCATTAATACAGTTAAAAATGATGTCAACAGCACGCTGACTATCAACGGCGGTACGTTTACCAATTCTGCACAGTATGTCATCATGAACTGGAACAAGGCCACCATCAACGACGGTACGTTTGCGACAAAAGATACTGCCTATGCAGTCCTGTTTACATCTTCGTGGCAGAACGCATCCACTTCTGTGGGCGAACTGGTGATTACCGGTGGTACCTTTACTACTGCGACTGAGGAACAGAAGCTAATCGTGGATCGCTACGATGCCGACAATATCGGCACAGCCTCCATCTCCGGCGGTACCTTCTCCGAGAAGCCCGACGACACCTATCTGGTTGATGGCTATGCTCCTGAGCAGAACGACAAAGGCGACTGGGTAGTCGTAGAAGAGGACTTTGTGGCTGAGATCGTCGACGATCAGAAGTATGAGTCCCTGATCGAGGCGGTCGAGGCCGCCACTGCCGGCCAGACCGTGAAGCTGCTGGCGGATGTGGAGCTGAAGCCGATCGAGAATCAGGATTATGTGCTGATGATTGATGTCAACCAGTCCATGACCCTGGACCTGAACGGCCACAAGATCACCGCAGAGTTCACTAATACAGAAGGATTCGATTTGATCAAGAACTATGGCGAGCTGACCATTACGGACACCAGCGAGGGCAAGGGTGGCTCCATCGAGGTGACTGAGAACGGCTCTGCCGAAAAGTCGCGTACGAGCGTCATTTACAATGGGTATAGTAGTGGCAAGTTTACCCTGGAGGCCGGCACCCTGAAGCTGACCGGCAGCGAAGGCTCGAAGAAGCCGCTGTCTGGTGTGTATAGCAGTGGTACCACGATGGTCATGAATGGCGGCGCTATTGAGGTGCGCAGACTGAATAGTTACTCCGAATATAGCAAAGCCTGGGATGTATACGGCATTTACAACAGCAACAATTGCCAGACTACAGTGAACGGCGGAAAAATCACCGTTGAAAACCAGGGCCGGTATAACTCCGCTTACGGTATCAACAATGCCAGTGGTACCGTTTCGATCCACGGCGATCCCAACACCCCCTACATTGAGGCCAACGCTTTCGATGATGGAACATGGTATGAACACACTCTGACCGGAAAGATCACCCTCTATGGCGGCAAATACAATATGCTAACTAATACTGCTACGGGGTGGATCGAAAACGAAAACAACATTACCATCGCCGAGGGATACGAGAAGAAGTTCAATGGCGACCGCACTGTGAGCATAGTCAAGAGCCCGGTGGCTCAGATCGGCAGCACCAAGTATGATACTCTGGAAGAGGCTCTGAAAGAGGCTAAATCCGGAGATACCATCAAACTGCTTCAAAATGTTGCACTGACTGACCGAGTTATTATTTCTAAGAATATTACGCTGAATCTGAATGACAAGACCATCAGCTCCACGGCGGATTATGCATTTATTGTCAACACCGGAAATTCCTTTACCCTGGAAAACGGTACACTGAGTGCATCCCAAAACGGCGTGTTCGGCCTGACGAGCAGTACGGTTACACTTGCAAACGACGCGACGATTAACGCCGGTGCGGCTGGTATCACGGCGACCAACAATCTGCTTGAGCAGGGAAATGCAACCATCAATGTCTACGGAACCATTCATTCTCAAGATATAGCCGTTTGGAGCCAGGGACCTAAAAACACCATTAATATTGACAGTGCAACCATTACATCCAAGTATTTCGGTGTATATCAAAACGGCTCGTTTGGCGGTACTACGATCACCATTAAGAACAGTACCATTACAGATGAGAGTGAGAACGGAACAGGCATTTATGTCTCCAATAACGGTACCAATGCTGAAAATCCTGACCAGGGCTTCCAGAACCTGATTATTGAGAACAGCACGATTACAGGTAATACCGCTTTGGAAGTGAAGTTTACCAACGTGACCATCAGCGGTGATGATACTTGCCTGACTGCCACGGGTACTCCTGTCGATTCTGGCATGAACAACAATGGCTCTGTTACCACGGGTTATGCCTTTGCGGTTACCCATAATGGTACAGAGAGCAGCAAGGATGCGGCTGAGGGTACGGTTACCATCTCCGGCGGCAAATTTACCGGTGCGGTTGGTATTCAGGAGCCCAGTGAGGGTGAGACTACCAGTGCCACCATCTCCATCTCCGGCGGCAGCTTCTCTGAGGAGCCGAATAAGGACTACCTGGCCCCGTATTATGAGGCTAGCCAGAACACGACCGGCGACAATTACTGGACCGTCGATGTGGCAGAGGAGTATGAGGCGACCTGGACCAATGGCGAAACGCTTGAGGCCGGTACGCTGGATGCTATGCTTGATGCGGCCAACGCGGCCAAAGCTGGTACCGTTGCGCTGCTGAAGGATATAGCTGCAAGTGGCATTCATGTTTCCGCCGGCGTAACCCTGGACCTGGCTGGCCATGAGCTTGATGCGACCGGAAGCGAGTTTACCGCCTATGGCAAGGTCGTGGATTCCACCGAGGGTGAAGGCTTGTTGAAGCTTCCCGCAGAGTATTATACCATCCAGAAAGATAACCCCAGCCTGCCCATTTATGACAGCACTGCTGGCGGCTATCGGCTGTATACCTATCAGCTGACCACTCTGCGGACGTATGAGCCTGGAACGGCCAATACCGTGCAGTTCTGGTTTAAGCTTACCTTTACCAATGAGGAAGCTTGGGAGTTGCTGACGACCGATAATGAGAATCATGGCATAACAGTTAAGAGCAAATATCAATTCTCCGGCCAAACGGCGAGTGAGTCCTGGTTCAGCTTCAACAGCGAGTTTATCCATTGGATTGCTGATCAAGTAGTGAGCAGCCAGTATACGCAGGATCAACTGGGCTTCTATCTCAATGTTACTAACACGAATCTGTTGGGTGAACGGACTATGACAGTTACTCCCGCAGTGGATAGTGTGCCGTCGGTGGGTACTGAATCCGAGCAAATGACCTACTCCTTGAATCTTGGGGAGTAATTGTGAAAGGACAGAAGTATGAGCAAAAAAACAGCATATGAAAAGCCGAAGGCGCAGGTGTTGTCCTTTCGGCTGGAAGAAGAACTGATGAGCGGAGGTGCAGACCTGAATTTGACCTCCGACCCAACTGTCGGTGGCGGAGCCGGTGTCATACCGTTTTCCAATGATGATGCTTTGAACGACAAGAGCTCTTACCAGCTGGACTGATCATGCTCTGTCAAGTAGCGGAACTCCTGGTGGAAATCCCGGCGGCGGACGGTATGGACCGCCGCTGCCGGGACTACCGGACGGAATCTGCCCTCCCGCCGGACATTGTGATCCGCCGGGAGGGCTACCGCCCGGAAGCCTGGCCCACGCTGAGCGAGGACTATATGGCCTACATGGAGTCCGGCATCCAGTTCTATCTTGGGCTGCTGGGCTTTCACGGCCTAATGCTCCACGCCTCGGCGGTGGAGTATGAGGGACGGGCTTACCTGTTTTCCGGCCCCTGTGGGGCGGGAAAGTCCACCCGTACCCGGCTGTGGCGAGACCAATTCGGCGCGGTGATTTTCAATGACGACAAACCGGCGCTCCGCCGTCTGGAGGAGGGCTGGTATGCCTATGGCACTCCCTGGTGCGGCAAGGACGGCATCAACCAGAACCGGAAGGTACCCCTGGGTGGGATCTGCTTCCTTCAGCGGGACGATGCTAACATCCAGATTCATCCCATGGAGACGCTGGAAGCCATCCGGAGCCTGATGAGCCAGACCCTCTATCAGCTCTGGCCCCGGCAGATGGACCGGCTGCTTCCTCTGGTGGAAGGGCTGGTGACCGAGATCCCTATTTTTGAAATGAGCGGCCCGCCCAACCAGGAGACGGCTGTACTGTGCCGGGATACCATGACCCGGGCGGCAAAGGAGCGGTTTGGATGAAACTCAAAGAAGGCTTTATGCTCCGTCAGGTGGCTGGCAGCTGGGTAGTGGTCCCCGCCGGCCGCGCCTGCGTGGACTTTGATGGGATGATCAGCCTCAATGATTCGGGGGCCCTGCTGTGGCGGACCCTGGAGCAGGGGGGCGGCCGAGCGGAACTGATTTCTGCCCTCACCGATACCTATGAGGTGGATCCGGTCCAGGCGGAGCAAGATTTGGATGAATTTCTGGAAATTCTGCATCAGGCCAACTGCCTGACGGAATGACCCGGCGCGTTCCGCGCCGCGGGATGGGCCGGAGAGACTCCGGCCTGTCCCGGTACGCGGAACAAACATAGAAAACACAGGAGGTCGTGCTATGAGGAAAGTAGTTTCTATGGCGCTTACCGCGGCGCTGCTTGCGGTTCCTGCAACTACCATGCCTGCGGCGGCGTACAGCAGTACCCAGCAGAATACGGCAGAGGCACTGAATCACTTGGAGCTGTTTCTGGGAACTGGCTCTGGTTTTGAACTGGACCGCCAGATGACCCGCGTGGAAGGCGTCACCATGCTGGTGCGTATGCTGGGCCTGGAGGACGAGGCCGACAAGGCGCCCGCTCATCCCTTCCAGGATGTGGACGACTGGGCGGACGATTACGTCAGCTGTGCCTGGTCCGAGGGACTGAGCAACGGCGTGTCCAGCATCCGTTTCGGCAGTACTATGGAGCTGTCGGAGACCATGTTCCTCACTATGACGCTGCGGGCTCTGGGCTATGAGGACAGCGGCGAGGCAGCTGATTTTACCTGGGACAAGCCGTATGCGCTGGCCAAGCAGGTTGGACTGACCGATGCCGATTCGGATAACGGCACCTTTACCCGGGGCGACGCGGTAGAGGTATTCTGGAACGCTCTGTCCGCCGACATGGAAGATGTGGATAAGACGCTGTCCGATCAGCTGATTGAAGACGGGGTCTTTACCAGTGCAGAACTGGCTGAGGCCCGTAAGATTCAGAAGGGTGAGTCCATTTCCACCGGCGGCAGCAGCGGCAGTGGCGGTGGAAGCACCGGCGGCAATACCGGCGGTACCACCACGCCGGACAAGGCCCCGGAGGACTATACCTGGGAGGAGTACCAGGCCATGACTCCGGCAGAGCAGGAGGCACTGTATTACCGCTTTGACAGCGTTTCCGACTTCTATACCTGGTACAATGCGGCCAAAGAGGAGTATGAGGAGTCCCAGAATGTAATCGAGATCGGCCCCGGTGAATCTGTGGATCTGGGCGATCTGCTGGGACAGTAAGGGGATTTGGAGTGGATCGCATCATCTCAATGGCAGACCTTTCTCCCCTGCTGGAGGAAGTCATATGCTCCGGCGGGCAGGCGGAACTGACTGCCACCGGCCGCAGTATGCGACCCATGCTGTGGGACGGGAAAAGCAAGGTGCGCCTTGCCCCGGCAGAATGTCTACGCCGCGGGGATGTGATCCTCTACCGTAGACCATCGGGTGCGTATGTGCTCCATCGGATCACCGCTGTGACTGAAACCAGCTGCACCTGCTGCGGAGATGCCCAGTGCATCCTGGAGCAGGGTGTGGGACGGGACTGCGTGATCGCCAAAGCGCTGGCCTTTACCTGGCGGGGAGGCTGGGTGGAGTGCGCCAACCCTGCCTATGGCCTGTACTGGAGATTCTGGCTGGCTGTGCGGCCGGTCCGGCGGCTGGTGAGCGGGGTGTATCGCCGGCTGCGGCGCATCGTGGGGAGGAGGAAGGATCGTGTGTCAGACCTCCCGTAAGCAGCTCAAGGAGCTGCTGAAGCCCTGGCGGCGGAAAGGCGTTGTGCTGAGTATATTGACCGCGCTGTCTTCTGGGCTGCTGGTGGCATTGGCACTGGTGAGCCAAAAGGTGCTGGACAGCGCCATGGGACTAGGAGGGCGTTTTGCACTCTGGTGCGTGGCGTTGGGCCTGCTGGCAATAGGGATTCCGGTGCTGAACGGGATCACCAATGCCTGGTCAGAGCGCCTGACAGATCAGGGCCTGCTGCTGCTCCAGCAAATCAGTATGCAGCGGCTGGGCAAAAAGGACTGCGCCGGTCTGGAGCAGTATCATAGCGGCCATATTTTCAGCCGTCTGGTTGGCGACTGCCGTATGCTGTGTCAGCGCTACACCGTGATTTTTCCGGCCACCGTGGGCCAGCTGATCCGGCTGGGCGGGGCGCTGATTGCGCTGGCGGTGCTGGCTCCCATGATTACGGGAGTGGTGCTGGCAGCGGGCTGCCTGGCAATAGCGGTAGCCAGCGTGCTCCGTGGCTATCTGAAGCGGAAACACAAGGCTGTGCTGGCCAGCGGAGACCGGCTGACCTCTGAATTACAGGAGAGCCTGGAACACCTGGAACTGCGCCGCAGTGCGGTGGACCCCGCAGAGGGAGCCCACCGCCTGAGTACATACCAGGAGTGCTGGCGACAGGACCGGGCGCGGCTGCGCCTGGTGACCATAGGAGGAAGCACGGGATTTTCTGTGCTTGTCCAGCTGGCATCCGCAGCCCTTTTGATCTGGGGCGGCGTGGCCATTGGCACCGGGCGGCTCACCTTCGGCGGCATGACGGCACTGCTTCAGCTGGCCAATCTCTTTCGCACACCTGTCGCGGGCCTGAGCGGCTTGCACAGCCGGCTTGCGGCTGTGGATGCGGCGGAGGACCGTGTATTGGAGCTGTGGGACCTGGCGGACGAACCGGACGGAGCGCGCCCTCCGGAGGGCGCGGTATGCAGGGCCATACACATTCGCAATGTGACCTTCTGTTATCCGGGGGAGGAACGGCCGGTCTTTGAAAATTTGAATACCAGCGTGGATCTGAGCGGGTGGACCTGCCTGACCGGCAGCTCCGGCCGCGGAAAGAGTACCTTGTACCGCCTGATTCTTGGATTCTATCGACCTCAGAAAGGGGAAATTGTGCTGGAGACCGATCAGGGATGTTTCCCCTGTTCCGCGGCGACCAGACACCTGTTTGCCTTGGTGCCCCAGACACCGGTGCTGTTTTCCGGAACCTTGCGGGAGAACCTTCTGCTGGCCTGTCCTCAGGCCACAGAGGTGCAGCTGCAGGCGGCGCTGAAACTGGCGCAGTGCGGTTTTGTTGACAGCCTGCCTCAGAAGCTGGATACGCTGGTAGGCGAAAGCGGGGAAGGACTCTCGGTAGGCCAGCGGCAGCGGATCACCATTGCCCGGGCATTGCTTTCCGGCGCCCAGGTCCTTCTGCTGGATGAGAGCACGTCCGCACTGGACCGGGATACAGAGATGCAGGTGTGGAACAGTCTGACAGCCCGTTGGCCCGTTGCAATTGCAGCCACACACCGGCAGGATGTGTTCAAGGAGATCCCAGTCCGGCATCTGAATTTAAACGCATCATATTGAATATGACAAATTTGTTAAAACACTGGAAAATACTCCAGAAATGGTTTATCATATGAATAAATTTCTTTTGGGTATGGATACTCAAATGAAGGAGGACAGAAATTATGAAGAGGAAAATGTGGAAGCGTCTGGCGAGCATGGCGCTGGCGACAGTTTTGACCGTCGGACTGATTCCTGGTGCTCAGGCTGCGGCGGATTACAGCGGTGCAGTTCTGGAGATTGAAGGTTCTGCTACCGGTGCGAATGGGCAGTATGATGTGAGCTACTCTGCTTCATTGAAGATTTTGAATGAAACCAGTGAAATTGTGGCTCTGGTCAATACCGCTCGCGTAAATGAGAATTGGTTGGAATCTCTGCGGTTTACCTGCTATCTGGAAGATGCCCTCCTCAAAGATGCCCTGATGGAGAGCGATCTTGAGGGTGTTTCTCTCGAAATTACCGGAACCAATAACTATGAGGCAGTCAGCACCAACCCTGTGAAGACTGAAAATGGCGTCAGTGCTACATATCAGCTGACAGATGCCGCAGTGGATGAACTGAGTGCTTCCACGCTCAGCGCGCAAGAGGTTGCTGCGATTTTGGCTGAGAACATGAATATTGCCTTTACAGGGACTCTTACCAACAGCGAAGTTTGGAATGCTGTAGGCGGTGCCAGTACCATTACCACTACAGGCTATGTTCTTGTTACATATGATGGGACAATGGCTAACGATAATGGATTTAATGTGGATGTATCCAAGCGCCTAGCAGAGGATACCTGTACCACCACCATCTCCCCCACTGCCAGCGGCGGTGGTTCTTCCAGACCCACCTATCCCGTTGAGGCCGTGGATACCCCCAACGGCGAAGTGAAGGCCACTCCTACCCGTGCCTCCAAGGGCACTTTGGTCACCATCACGGTTACCCCTGACACCGGCTATGAGGTTGCCTCTCTGAGCGTTGTGGATGAGGACGGCAATGAAGTGGAGGTTGAGGATAAGGGCAACGGTAAGTACACCTTTACCATGCCTGCCTCCGAGGTGAGCGTGAACGTCACCTTTGCTGAGATTGTGGACGATATGCCCTTTGTGGATGTGGCGGAGAATGATTGGTTCTATGACTCCGTGCGATATGTCTATGATAACGGCTTGATGGAGGGCACCTCCGCTACTACCTTTGCTCCCACGCTTACCACCACCCGCAGCATGGTGACCACCATCCTGTGGCGGGCCGAGGGACAGCCCCAGACGGACAACACCGTGTCCTATCCCGACGTGGAGGCGGATACCTGGTATACTGAGGCTATCTGCTGGGGTACCGAGGAAGGGATCGTAAAGGGTTACGGCGATGGCAACTTTGGACCCAATGACCTGATCACCCGTGAGCAGTTTGCTACTATCCTGTATCGCTATGCCCAGTACAAGGGCTATGATGTGAGTGCTTCCGATGACCTGAGCGCGTTCCCGGATGCGGATCAGACCGGCTCCTGGGCTGTGGATGCTGTGAAGTGGGCAGTGGGTTCCGGCCTGTTGAATGGTAAGGATGGCGGCCTTCTGGATCCTCTGGGCGTTGCATCCCGGGCTGAAGTGGCCACTATACTGATGCGTTTTATGGAGAATATCGCTGAATGAGAAGTGCTTGCTGAAGCGAGCAGCAAATAGACTCTCATGAAAAAATAGTGAAGGAACGCTGTATAGTGTTCCTTCACTATTTTTGTTCAGCTACGCTGCTATGGTTCAGGGAGCGGTTGCTTCAGCAGCGATGCAGCCGTAAGCGTAAAAACAGTCGGGATAAGGTAGAATAAGTTTCGCAAAAACAAAAAGAGACATGGTTTGCAGAACTCTGGTAGAATGAAGTTGCGACACCACCATTCGAAAGGAGACAGCAAACCATGTCCGAGAAGATTGTACAGCTAAATGCATACGCCGCTCCAAAAGTGCAGCTTGACCGCAGATGATGGTGCATCGTCACCGCTGGAATGGTGCACCCATTCCGCCGAAATGGTGCATGGCGGCCGCGGGCGTGGTGCACCGGGCCGCCATGCGGAAAATTACTCGGGGATGCCCTTACGCTTTCGCATGGATTCGCCCTCAATTTGGATGGTATAGGCGTTGTAGATGATTCGGTCACAGATGGCGTCGGCCAGGGTGGGGTCGTACAGGTTCTCGTGCCACTCGCTGGTATCATACTGGGAACAGAAGATGGTGGAGGCCACCTTGTTCCGGGCCTCTACCAGTTCCAGCACATCCCGGGCCTCTGCCTCCTTGAGGGGGTAGAGCAGCCACTCGTCCAGAATAAGCAGCTTCTCTTTCCTGAGCTTTTTCATGTAATCCCGGTAGGTTCCGTTAGCCCGGGCCACAGAGATCTCCACCAGCAGATCCGGCAGGCGGATATACCGGACGGAATAAAAGCTGCGGCTGGCAGCCATGCCAAGGGCGCAGGCCAAATAAGTCTTTCCAGCCCCGGTGGCTCCCAGAATGATGACATTATGTGCTTCCTGGAGATAGGCGCAGGAGGCCAGGCGCAGGATCTGTTCCCGGTCCAGCTTTCGTTCCGGCAGGTACTCAATATTCTCTACGCAAGCGGCAGGGTCCGCGTAGCCGGCATTGCGGATGAGCCGGGTCAGGCGGTTGCTTTTCCGGGCGCTCCACTCCGCGTCTACCAGCATGGCAAAACGGTCCTCAAAGGATACCGCCTGGAACTGTGCATCCTCCAGTTGGGCGGAGAAAGCCTCCGCCATGACGCCCAGACGCATTTCATGCAATTTCCGTACCGTTTCATTGCTCAGCATGGTTATTCCCCCCTCTTGTAGTAGCCGGCGCCTCTGGTAAACTTATGGGCCTTTGGCTCTTCCAGCTTGGCCGGAGCGTCCTCAGCGAGCAGCTTGTCCTGCCCGGATTTCAGGATGGTCTGGACGCTTTTCAGGCTGGGGGAAGTGGTGTAGGAGAGGGCTTTCCGGCAGGCACTCTCCAGACGCTGAGGGGAATAGCGCTCTGACAGTTTTAGCAGAGCCATACAGGACTTGTAACCCTGCTGCTCCACCTTGTGGGCGGAGAGAAAGAGCCGTACCACGGCAGCGGTGTGCTGGCCGATCTGCTCTGCCCAGCGGACAAAACGCTCTCCATTCCATTGCAGGTAGGCCTGGTGGTCCGGCGGCATATGGTCCTCCACCGTGCTATACTGGTTGGGGCGGCCATGGAGACGCAGGTGAGAGGCAATCCGGGTTCCGGCAAAGAAGATCTCCACCGTGGTCTGGGTGAGACGCACATCCACTTGCTGCTTGATATACTCATACGGCACGGAATAATTCATGCGCTCCACGCTGATATGGTAGTTATACTGGACCGTGGCAACCTTCCAGACTGCCAGCTCAAAGGGCACTGCTGGCAGCGGCTGCAGAAAGAGTTGCTCCTTGGCAAAACAAGACGCCCGGCTGCCCTCCCGTTTCTGGAAGGGCTTGTGGTTGAAGGTCTCCAGCTTCTCTCGGATGGCCTGATTCAGTTCTGTGAGGGACAGGAACTGGCGGTTACGCAGGGCTGCCAGGATCCAGGTGGAGACCACGCCCACGGAGCCCTCCACAAAGGCTTTGTCCTTGGGGCTGCGGGGCCGGGCTGGGAGGATGGCGGTGCCGTAGTGCTCCGCCATCTCCTGATAGGCCTTGTTGAGCACCGTTTCCGTCCGGGAATTCTTGACCACACCGGTCTTGAGATTGTCCGGCGTGAGGATGCGAGTGACCCCGCCGAAATACCGGTAGGCGTTGACATGACCGGTAATCCAGGCCTCCTGCTTCATGTCCAGAAAGGCCTCCGTGTAGGCGTAGCCGCTGTATGGCAGCACCGCTACAAACAGGTAGGCGTCCAGCCGCTCCCCGGTGTCTGTGTCCACCAGCGCCGCCGTCTGGCCCGCCCAGTCCACCTGCATGGTCTCGCCGGGCTTGTGCTCCAGATGCATGGTGGCTTTCGTTTTGTGGACATAGTCTGCGTAGTACTTGTTGAATTGGGTGGATTTGTAGGGCAGCTCTCCGTTCTGACGGCACTGCTCGCAGTATTCCACCCACAGCAGGCTCAGGGTAACGCCGCTCTTCTGCATCTCTCGGTGTACCCACTCGTAGTCCGGCATCTTGTAGACAGGGTTCTTTTGCTCTGTTGGAAATAGCCGCTGGGAAACTTCCTGCTGCGACATGGACTGAGCTTGCTGCCAGCTAAGCTTCTGTTCCCGAGCCCGGGCTAATGTACGTGTGACCGTGTTGCGGCCGCAGCCAGCGGCATCTGTGATTTCCCGATGTGTGAGCCCCAGGCTTTTAAGCCGGAGGATCTCTTTGTGATTGACCATGGTAAGGCCTCCTAAATTGAATTTGCATCTGACAATGCTAAAATCCATTTTAGTGGACGGGCTACCTCTGCACCATGGCTGCGGTGACCATGCACCATTTCGGCGGAATGGGTGCACCTTGGTGCCGGTGTCGGACCAGCGGTGGGGGTGTCTGTTTTGCGCGGTCAGGGTGTAGGATTACCAACGGTCAAGGTGTCGTTTTGGCCCGGCGTACGCAGCTGGGCTCAGCAAAATGGGCGTCCCGGATGCAGCGCAGCAGCTTGTTGTTCTGCCGTGCGTTCCACTCCGCATCTACCAGAAGAGACAGTCGTTCCTCAAAGCCCATCTGGCTGTACGCAGAAGAATCCTGCATCTGGCGCTCCAGCTCCGCCGCCATGGCACTGAATCGCATGGCTTTCAAAGAGTCAATCGTGGAGTTATTCCTCATTTGGAACCACCTCCTCTGCGGAAGTAGTCGGCTCCACGGGTGATGCCGTGCTGAACAGCTGCTTTTGGCGGCTTAGGCTGTGTCTGCACACGATCTTGTCCATTTTTCAGGATGGTACTCAGTGTACGAATGGAGGGCGTGGAAGAAAAGGACAGCAGCCGCTGGCAGGCCTTCTCCAGGTGAACAGGGCCATACCGGTCCGCTAGCTTCGTCAGACTGGCACAGTATTTGTACCTCTGTTCCGGTTCCTTGACGCTGGTCAGGCAATAGTTCACTAGCGGTATTGTAGTGTTCCGACATTTCCTGGTACGTCCGGTTGAGTACGGTTTCAGACCGGGTATTCTTTGCAATACCGGTCTTAAGATTGTCCGGCACCAGCAGACGGGTCACGCCGCCAAAGTAGTTGTAGGCATGGACATGGCAGTTAATCCAGTTTTCCAGCTTCATGTCATCGCAGGCTTCCGCATAGGTGAAGCAGCTGCAGGGCAGGACAGCCACAAACAGATATGCTTTGGATACCTCACCGGTAACCGGGTCATGGATGTCCAAGGTTGCGCCGGCCCAGTCCACCTCCATGCTATCTCCGGGTTTGTGCTGGATGCGCATGGTGGCCTTTGTCACCCTGGCCCACTGACGGTACTTCTCACAGTACTGGGTGTACATGTAGGGCACATTGCCCTCAGACTGGCATTTGGTACAGTACTCCTCCCAGAGCATGGTCAGATTCACACCCTTCCGGGCCAGTTCTGCATGGATGTAGGGATAGTCCGGCAGAACATACAGAGCTGTTTTCTGACGCTCCTCCGGGAACAGCAGTTCCATGAGCATTTCGTTGTTGCAGTCCTTCGGCAACGGCCAGCTGATTCCAGCCTTTTCTGCTGCATTCAAAACCCTCCGGATGGTGTGATGCGAACTGTGCAGCTCCAATTCCATGGTGCGCATACTTTGGTAAATCTCACACGGTGTCGTGTGCAATTACCATTATAGAGGCAAATTATGAGTGTGGCTGACCTCCGCGACGGTGTGGCTGTTTTGCCGTGAGGGTGTGGCTAAAAGTCCGTGCAGATGTGGCTCTGTCTCCGGAATTTACACTATGAGAACCAGCTGGAGCAGATTGTGCTGGAGGATATCTCCTTTTCCTACCGGAGCCCGGGCTGCGGAACTCCGGGTGCTGAGGCGCAGTATAACCAGAGCAAGGCGCTGTCCGGCTGGAATTTTTCCATCCGAAAGGGGGACTATGTGGCTATAGTCGGCCCCTCCGGCTGTGGCAAGAGTACGCTCCTGAAGCTGCTGATGTGTCTGTACCAGCCCGACACGGGCCGGCGCTATTTGCAGCTGAACCATGAGCAGGTGCCCTTGGATGGAACATGGCAGAGGCTTTTTGCCTATGTACCTCAGGGAAATAATCTGATGCAGGGGACCATCCGGGATATGGTTGCCTTTGCCGACCACAACCGGCGTCAGGATGAACCGGCTATCTGGCAGGCGCTGTCCATTGCCTGTGCGGATGATTTTGTCCGGGGGCTGGATCACGGCCTGGACACAGAGTTGGGCGAGCGGGGTGCGGGATTCTCAGAAGGCCAGATGCAGCGCCTGGCCATTGCCAGAGCCGTTTTCTCCCGCAGCCCTGTCCTGATCCTGGACGAGTGCAGCAGCGCCCTGGATGAGCCCACAGAGGCCCAGCTGCTGCATAATTTGCGGGCCATGACGGAGCGGACGGTGATTATCATTACCCACCGTCCGGCGGCATTGCAGATCTGTGATCGGATCTGGCGGGTAGACGACAAACTGCAGTTGACTTGAGGAGTGGCACATTGAAAGGATCAAGTAAGACCGACAAGAGCGGCTGGAGCAAAGCGGCGTGGGATATGCTGTATCTGACGGCCTGCGGCATTCACACTCAGGCACCGGATCCGGAGCGAGTGCTGGCCATGGATCTGAAGAAGGTCTATGCGCTGAGCCGCAGCCAGAGTTTGAATGCTCTGACCTATATGGCGCTGGAGCAAATGAAGAAGGCCGATGGGCCGGAAATCCCCGATCCCGACCAGGTGCTGCCTGCATGGGAGGAGTCCCGGAATAAGGCCATCCGAAAGATCATGCTGATCGACGGCGCCCGGGCACAGCTGTTTGCCTATCTGGAGGGGAAGGGGATCTGGCATCTGCCCCTGAAGGGCGTTATTCTGGGCCCCTTGTATCCGGAACTGGGAACGAGGCAGATGTCGGACAACGACATC
This sequence comes from Flavonifractor sp. An91, assembly GCF_002159225.1. Taxonomy (NCBI): domain Bacteria; kingdom Bacillati; phylum Bacillota; class Clostridia; order Eubacteriales; family Oscillospiraceae; genus Flavonifractor; species Flavonifractor sp. An91. The sequence goes on from NZ_NFHA01000017.1 coordinate 32,690, forward strand.
CTGTTTGATGGTACATACCGGCGGGAGGTACGGGAGTGGTTTGCAGCCCATGGATATACAGTGGAAAGCTATGGGGAAGGAAACCACGATGAGTACCACAAAGCGCCTGTCTACAATTTTGAGATGCATGTGGCCCTGTTCAACAAAACTGCGCAGCCTCAGATGGCGGAGTATTACCAGACGCTAAAGAATCGATTGAAGCTGGAGCCGGGCAAAGCCTATGAGTATTGTATGACGGACGAGGATTTCTATCTCTATCTGCTGGCTCATATGGACAAGCACTATAGCAACAACGGAACCGGACTGCGATCCCTCCTGGATGTATACGTATATAACCGGGCGAAGGATAAGATAAATAGAGCGTATCTGGATGAGGAACTGCCCAAAATCGGCCTGCTGGAATTTGAGGAACAGATGCGGCTGCTGGCGGACAAGTTCTTTGATCCAGCGCTGAAGGAAGCAGACCTGACAGAGCAGGAATGGGAAATACTGCATGAATTGTCGTTCAATCATACCCATGGTAGGATAGAAAATATTTGGAGGAATACGGTTCGGAAAACACAGCCGGAGGGCGAACCCATTACCGCGGGCGTAAAATTCCGATATATTCTGAGACGGCTGTTTCCAAGCAGAGCACATATGGAAAAATGGTGCGAGCTGTATTCCCCCTTTTTCCACCGGCACAAATGGCTCATGCCGGCAGCGCGGGTTTGGCGCTTTATAAAAGCGGAAAAAGAGCAAGGCACAGCCATGAAGAAGGAATTTCATACCGTGCGAAAGATGTAGCTGGATTCCGATTGGAAAATCTGAAACACAGTACCTGGATTTGTGATGCAGCAGCGGAGAGACAGAATCAACGCCGCAATACCTCATAGGCTTTTCATCCAATTCTTAATCTGGTATAATAAAGAAGCATCAGAATGCTGTTATCATATGGGAAAGTGGGCCGGAAAGGAGTTCCCATGGAAAAAATATATCAGCACTTGCTTTATTTGACAGGGCGCGCGCTTTTCTCCGTACATACTGAGCCGCTGCCCAAGGATATTGATTGGCAGGCCCTTTACCAGGAGTCCAGAAGCCAGGCCCTTACGCTGCTGATCTTTGACTGCCTGAATGCGGAAGAGCGGGCTGCAATGCCGCCGGAACTTTTGGAACAGTGGAAACGACAGGCGCTGTCCATTCTCTGGTGGAATGAGCAGATCCTGACGGAACAAAATGAAGTCCTGGGTCAAATTCATTCTCTGGGGATTTCCTGTGTTATCTTGAAGGGCACATCCTCCGCAATCAGTTATTCCAATCCCCAACTGCGGGCTGCAGGAGATATTGACCTGTTGGCGGCGCCGGGGGACCGGGCTGCGATACGCGGACTGTTGGAAAAAATGGGCTATCGGCCTCCTGCAGATCACCATCACTGCCATGATTCCATGGCAAAGGGCAAGCTGGTGGTGGAACTGCATTGGGAACCCAATGGAGTGCCGGACTCTGCTGTGGGCAACAAGATCCGAGCCTACCTGCAGCCATATGTCCGGCACCCTCAGATGGTAGACGGGCTTCCAATGCTGCCGCCCTGTCCCAGGGCGGTAGTCCTGCTGCTGCACAAGCTGGAACATATTATTAACACCGGCCTGGGGCTACGCCAGCTGTGCGACTGGGCGGTATTTGTACACAGGGAACTTACCACGGAATGTTGGAACAAGCTGTCCGGGTTGCTGCATACCTTTGGCTTAATGGTATTTACCAAAGTGGTTACCCGAATTTGTGTGGACCATCTTGCTCTTCCCGCTCAGGATGCGCCCTGGTGCATGGATGCAGATGCTGCATTGTGTGAAGCGCTGTTGCAGGATATGCTCCGCACCGGAAATTTTGGAAAGAAAGAAGAGCGGTATGGTCAGCGGCTGTTTACCAATCCCCAGGCAAAGGGGAGATTGTCCAGTTTTCTCCGTACCGGTGTCTCGGCCTGCCAGGTCCATTGGCCGCCATGCAAGCAGTGTCCTTTGCTGCTGCCGGTGGCTCCGGTGGCCTTGCTGCTCCGTTACCGGAAGCAGCGCAAGTTGGGGCAGCGCCCGCAGCTTCACTTGCTTCAGATGTATCAAGGTGCGGAGCAGAGACAGAAGCTGAATGCCGCGCTGCGTCCTTTTTTACCTACCAAGTAGATAAGCACAGGCCCGTTTCCGTTGTGAAATGCGCGCTCTGTAGGGGACTGTTCCAGAACTGCTTCTGACAGTCTCCTATAGAAGCGCCTTTTTCATGGGCTGGGGACGGAATAACAGCATGAGAGGTATGTAAGCGAGGGAAAGTGGCGTATGGCGACGGTATATTGCGAAAGGAGTTCATTGTGAAAGCAGAGAGAACGCATCGCCGCAAGGTGCGATACCTTCTTTTTTTAGGGGTACTGGTTTGGAGTCTCTTTATCTGGAGCAACTCATGCAGACCGGCTGCTGAGTCGGCAAATCAAAGCCTTCAGGTTCTTACCTGTTTTGAAGCGATTTTTCAGGCGCTGCATATTCCCGCAGATCTCGGCCATGTCTTAATTCGTAAGGCAGCGCATATGACGGAGTTTTTTGTACTTGGTATCCTTTGGACCGCAGCGCTTGTGTGGGGGCTGGGCAAGCGGATAGGCAGCAGTATGTTTACTGGGGCCAGTTTATGCCTGATGACAGCTCTGGTGGACGAAAGTATCCAGCTTATTTCACCGGGGCGGGGCAGTTTGGTCACGGATGTGTGGATCGACTTTGGCGGCAGCTGTATTGGAGTTTTGCTGGTAAGCATAATATGTGTCCTTTACAGATCTGTACGCAGGAGGACTACCTGCTGAAATAATGAAGCTTTTTTTCAGACATATAGGGCGTTGTACACAAAATTTACACAGCAACGTCACATTTTGTGAATGCCTGGCACTTTGGGTTGAAATAGGCAGAAAAACCGCGTATAATATAAAAGCACAAAAAAGTGCCATTTTTTCTGTTTAACATGGGTTAATAGTTGCGTGTAGCAGGAAAATATAAGAGAGTAAGAGGGTTAGAGAGAATGACAAACAGGCATATGGTGGTTTCGTGGCGGACCCTGGTTGTTTTTTTTGTGGATACCTGTTTGATTGGACTTACAGGTATCCTGGCGCTGCTGGTGCGGTTTGACTTCTTGATTAGCAGCATTCCGGCCAGTTATTTAAATGCATATCTTTGGTGCTTTCTCATTCAGGTGGTCAGTACGACAGTGGTTTTTGCGCTGCAGAGGATGTACCACTTTATCTGGCGCATTGTCAATGTGCGCGATGTGGCCAAGATGGCTTTTTCTGTGGTACTGGCATTTGCAGTCTCCTTCCTGTGCTGTTCGGTGTTCAGACTGAGTTTGCCCAGAAGCGTTTGGTTTCTGATGCTGGTCTTTCAATTGGGTGCACTGGTGGGGATTCGCTGTGGACTGCGGTTCTGGAATGTGTTCAGCGCGTATCTGCAGACCCGCCGGCTCAGCGGTGAACGGATTATGCTGATTGGCGCAGGCGCTGCGGGACAAGTTCTTGCGCGGGAGCTTGCCAGCAGCCAGCGCGTAGAGGGACGGCTTTGCTGCATTATTGATGACAACCCCCAAAAAGCAGGCAAATATATGGACGGCGTCCGGATTGAGGGCGGCCGTGATCAGATTGAAAGCTGCGTAAAAAAGTATAATATTACCCAAATCATCGTAGCCATTCCTTCTGCCACGGAGGAGGAAAAAGCGGAGGTCCTCAATGTCTGCAAGATGACGGGGTGCCGTCTGCGCGTGCTGCCCGGACTGTATCAGCTGCTTAACGGCGAGGTAAGCCTGTCTGCGGTACAGGATGTCCAGGTGGAGGATTTGCTGGGGCGGAAGCCTGTGCGCCTTGATACTGCGTCCATTTCTGAATTTTTGGCAGGCAAAGTGGTTTTGGTAACCGGCGGCGGCGGCTCCATTGGCAGCGAGCTGTGCCGCCAGATTGCGCGGTATCAACCCAAGACGCTGATTATTCTGGACATCTACGAGAACAATGCCTATGACATTCAGCAGGAGTTGCGCCGCAACTATAAAAATACGCTGGATCTTCGGGTGGAAATTGCATCGATTCGGGACAAGCAGAGGATTTACCGGCTGTTTGATTCCTATCGCCCTGATGTGGTATTCCATGCCGCTGCCCACAAGCACGTTCCTCTTATGGAAGCCTGTCCGGCAGAGGCCATCAAGAATAATGTGTTTGGAACCTACCATGTAGTAAGAGCGGCTGAAAAGTATGGTACCAAAAAGTTTGTCATGATCTCCACCGACAAGGCGGTGAATCCCACCAACTTTATGGGCGCCACCAAGCGGTTCTGTGAGATGATCCTGCAGAGCCGTCGGAGCAGCAGTACGGAATACTGTGCGGTCCGTTTTGGCAATGTGCTTGGTTCCAACGGTTCTGTGGTACCCCTGTTCAAGAAGCAGATCCAAGAGGGTGGCCCGGTTACGCTGACGGATAAGCGAATCATTCGCTATTTTATGACCATCCCCGAGGCTGCCATGCTGGTGCTGGAAGCTGGTGCAATGGCCAGACAAAGTCAGATTTTTGTTCTGGACATGGGAGAGCCGGTTAAAATACTGACGCTGGCTGAAAACCTTATCCGACTGTCCGGCCTGGAACCGTATAAGGACATTGAGATCAAAGAGATCGGTCTTCGCCCCGGGGAAAAGCTGTATGAAGAGCTGCTGATGAAGAGCGAGCATCTTTCCAAGACAAGCAACGAGAAAATCTTTGTGGAAGAGCAGCGGCCCATTACACCGGAGGAGATCATGGGGGCTTTGCTTATTCTGGATAAAACGATTTCCGCAGAGAGCAGCAATGACGAGCTTATTAAGCTGATGCGCAAGCTGGTGCCGACTTACCGTGATCCGGCAGAGGTGAATGCTGAGGCGGAGCGCTTTACGGCGGAAGATGAGGAACGGCTCGATGATGTGGGAAGCTATGAAGAAAGCGTAGAGGAACGACGGAATTCTATTTCCGAACAGGTCCTTATTGGTGTATAATATATAGGCGGATATCAAAAGGGAACGCCCCGGGTGATAACCCGGGGCGTTTTTAACAAGTGTGAAACTAGGAGTAAGCTATGAAACGTTGGAAAAAAGTGCTATTGATTGTATTGCTGGCCCTGCTGGCAGTGATAGCAGGAATTCTCATCTGGCAGAGAGACAATATAAAGGCGCTTTATATTGCGCTTACAACAGATCAGGAAACGATTTTGAAAAATATGGAGCAATCCAAGCAGGAGCTGGAGGATAGTCTGACGGACTATGACATTACCGTCTTTGCGCCGACGAAGGAGCAAAATGAGGCTCTGCTTAACGGAACCGCCAGCGCAGATGAGATCAAGACGGCTTTGGGCATTGACGATACGGACGATCAGGATGCTGTGTCATCTGGTGTGGAACCTACAGAAAAACCGGACCAGTCTCCTGCACCCAGTGAATCGCTGAAGCCGGGCGGGCAAAGTCAGACAGATTCGGATTCCACTCAGAAGCAGGCGAACGCATTGGTGGAAAAGTGCGTAGCTGAGCTATATGCGTGCCAGGTGGATTTAATGGCAGAGCTGGGCAGCATGAAGCAGAAGGCATTGGACGAATGGAACAGCTTGGATGCAGAGGAGCAAACAACCCAGAGATTGCAGCAAATTGGTCTTGATGGATTGATGAAATGCTATGATTTGGAGGTTGTCACCGACCAGGAGGTAAAAGCGATACTAGCCACATATAGAACCAAGCTGGAGGCAATCGGGGCAGATACTGCAGTGCTGGACTCTTTGTGGAAGTATTATAGCGATGAAAAGGCATCCCAAAAGGCATATTACATCCAGAAGTATTTCAATTGATGTGGGACAATTATGGCGAGGCAAAGGATAAGTGCGACAAAATATTTTTGCTGATTTGCAGCTCCCGGCCGTTATGGCCGGGAGTTCTTTTTTAGGGATTGTGCTTCAAACCAGACTCAGCGGGGAGGAAACTACCCGGCATGGGCTGTTTTAGCAGCTGAGTCCGAGTACCCGCCCCGAATCAGGGGATGAGATACCCCAGTGGTAAAGAGGATGGGATATTTTTACCCCATAGGCCAGTCTATTGTAATCATTAGGGAATGGAGTACACCCTGCTGACGTTTCGTCTCGCAATATATTGTCTATGTCGAAAGAGGGGAGCATACTTGAATTTCCGGGGACTGAAAAAGGTTTGCCTGGTTCTGGAGAACTGTGAAGAGATCGTCCTGACACCGGATGAAGTTATAAGATTCCGGATCTGCGGTATCAAAAAGGAAGTCATCTATGCGTCTGGCAGCGTCATTGAACACCAGAGCTGCGAGGAACTGTTCCTGGAACTTTCCCCCCAAGCAGACCGGCATTACGACTGGTACGGAGAGACAAGTGAGGAGCGTGCATTCCAGCGGTTGGCCCGTCCGGATCTGACAAATGTGGAACTTACCTATGAAGATGGTACCACCCTTTATGTGGCCGCGCCCTGGGATAACGGTGAGAATGAGTGGAGAAACCGCCTTCAGACCTCCTTCCGAACGAAAGCGGGAACAATGCAGATCTTGATAAGCAGGAGCGGCAATGTGTCTGAGCTCCTTCCGGAAGAATAAAGAATCATCCCAGCGCTCCCTTCTTGTCTGGGGCGAAGTAGTGTGTTATGCTGAGGCAAGGAGGGGTGGCTATGTATGCCAAACAGCCTAAAAAGCTGCTGATTATGAATATTCTGGACATCCTGCAGAGGTATTCCGATGAGAAGCACCGGCTCAGCCAGCGGGAAATCGGTGATCTGCTGCGCAGCCGCTATGGGATGACGGCAGACCGCAAGGCCATCAAGCGCAACCTGATGGACCTTCTGGAGTATGGTTTTGGGATTGAATACACGGAGAAACCCCGCAGCCGCTTGAATCCCGGGACTGGACAGCTGGAGGAGAATGTGGTCCTGACGGACTTCTATCTGACGCGGGAATTTACAGACGCGGAATTGCGGTTGCTGATTGGCAGCCTTCTGTTTTCCCAACATCTGCCCCGCAGTCAATGCAATGCGCTGGTGGAGAAGCTGAAAGGACTGTCCAGCCAGTATTTTCGCTCCCATATGAAGCATATGAGCAAAATACGGGAGGACCAGACTGATAACAGACAGTTATTTCTAAACATAGAATTACTGGATGAGGCAATTGAAAAAAGGAAAAAGGTCGCGTTTCATTATCTGGAGTATAGAACAGATAAGCGGCAGTATCCCCGTATCCGCTCTGACGGCAGTGTGAGAGAGTATGTGGTCAGCCCCTATCAGATGGCAGCCAAAGAGGGCAAATACTACCTCATTTGTAACTCCGACCAATATGATGATGTGGCCAATTACCGTATGGACCGCATCTGTGACCTGATCATTTTGGAGGAGAGCGCCCGAGCCTTTGAGACCCTGAAAGGTGCGGGCGGCTGTGCCCTGAATTTGGAAGACTATATGAAGCGCCACGTCTATATGTACGCCAGCGGTGACGGCATGGCCAGGCTGCGGATCGCCCCCTTCCTGGTCAGCGACGTGATTGATCTCTTCGGAAAGGATGTCACCTTCTCCGATGAAAATGATGACGGCATCACCGTCACGGTGTATACCAATGAGATGTCGATAGAACAGTTCGCCAAGAGCTATGTGCCCCATGTGACCATCCTGGGCCCGAGGCTCTGCGGGTAAAGGTAAAAGGGATGCTGGAACAGGCGCTGGAAGGGTATCGATAAAGTGCGGAAGAAGGGAAAGCAAAATGGATCTGGAGAAGTATTTTGATTGGGAAAAGATCAAAGAGGCAGCGCCTGCGCTGTGCCGTGACTGTGACAGTCTGGAAGAAGCCATTTCGAGGTGCGTCGAACTGCACGATCTGTTTTCCCTTTGGCGGTGGGCACAGGCGTATGAGCAGGGTGCTATGGAAGGTGCGGACGACCCCAGACATTCTACCTTCCCGGACTTGAAAAAATATCATGGAAGCTGTGTGCTTTCCAGCAAGAGCTACAACGGAAATCCCGCATTAAAAAAAGCCATGCGCGACCATTTCTGCCCGGATGGTTTTTTGAAAGGGGATGGATACGATGCAGATACGCTCACCGTGCTGTTCGTGTTTCGGGAGTCCAACATCAGTGATGATGTAACATTGGAAGATGGTCAGATCACGCTAAAGCAAGGGGACGGCACTGATAAAGCCTGGTTGAAGAAACAATGGGACAAAGTCGAGGGATCTGAACGTAAAGATCCATATGTCAGTTTCATGGAACAATATGTCAGTTTCATAGAACAGCATATCCAATCAGCAAAAGCCGACTATACATCGATTGAACGCATCGCAGCCATGAACCTGAACAAACGAGGCGGATTCGGAACATGCGGGTATGCCCGCCTCCGTCACTACGCAGAAGTATATAAACTGTTCATCGGACGCGAGATCGCCATCATAGACCCCGGAGTCATCATCTGTGGCGGCACTTTTGGCACGGTCAAGGAGCTTTTGCCAAATGGACTGGCAAATCGCGTAAGAGTCTGGGACTGCTATCACCCCAGGTCCCGGAGGGATCAGGATGCAGGCCAGATCAAGAAATGGGTATTTGAGGGCAGCTGCAGAGACGCATAATAGGGAAAAATGCAGCATTTCCAAGAAATCTTAGAATAGTCCAAAGATGCAGGAGGCGTTTTTATGGATTGGATGAATCAGTATTGGAGTCCGGAAGAGCGATATCTTGTTTCGTTGGACTGCCAAAACATCCCTGCATCGATCGCGCATGGATGGGTCGGGCATCAGTTTTCCTGTTATACGATCGATTGGGAACGCAAAGATTCTGTGGAGCTTTCGGTGGTTTTTACCGCACTCAATCAGGATAAACGACGTTCATGTGACTCCAGTATGTGCATACCAGTGCGTGTGGTCGGAAATCTGAATGTCACGGAAGAAACCATACCCAGTATCTTGGATCTCTGCCGGCAGTCTGAAGAATGTAAAGATTCGATATGGCTGGTCGTATGTGCCGATAGTCCCAGCACATTGGAGGATATATACCGCACTTGTTTCCTCTTCTATACCGGGACACTTAGTATCGCACCTTTTGATGCCATGGATATCCGTGAGGCTATGGGAGCCGCTCTGTCCTCAAAAATCCAAGTCCTCACTTCCGGACCATATTTAAGCTCAGAACATGACCTGTCTCTTCCGGAAGATGGCCGCTTTGTTCTGTGCAATGCGCATACCGGAGATATTCCAGAGTCATGGGGACTGGAGGATCAGGAGAAAGTCGTAGACACTCAGTACAGCAAGTTGGCTGTGGAACCTGCGTTTTTTCTCAATATGACGCTCTTTTGTTGTCCTTTTGAATATCATCGGATCATTTATACCAAAGAGATCCTTGGAGACGGGAGTGGTCTCTCCAACCAAGAGGATAAAGATCCTTCCGATTTTAATGATATTTTCTGATACTTTCCATGGGCGCTCTGGATAGAAAAGCAAGATTGAGCAGTGCAGTGTTAAACCAGCCTTGAAGCTGTTTGGGATGGTGACAGCCTGGACTGGAAGGAGATCCCGGCGGACGAGATCACCCAGCGGGTGGTGAGCCGGGTGTGCCCGGGGTCTATCGTGCTCTTCCACAATGCGGCCATCCACACGCCAGAGGCCCTGCCCGGGATCATCCAGTCCCTGCTTCAGGAGGGGTACACCTTTGTGCCCATCTCCCAGATCATCCTGCCGGGAACGTGCGGCACAGACTATACCATCGACCACACCGGCCGGCAGCAGCCCTGCCAGAGCTGAGCGGCGGATGGGCGGAACGTATGGGAGACAGAAAACAGGGGAGCTTGCTGCAATATGCAGCAAGCTCCCCTGTTTATAAACTGTGGGAGAGCTATTACGTCAAAGACCGGTCCATAATGTCTGATGAAATTTCAAACTGGATATCCTGGGCGGTCTGACCGGCGGCGTTCTCAGTCTTGAGTTCAGGCGGGATCACAAGTCCCTCGTCAGGACCTCTTCCGTACAATTTATATGCCTCAAGGTTGGGGCATTGTGTCAAAGGCGTCAGGTCCAGGGGGCGGGACACGCCGTCCAGAGAGATGGCCCGCAGCTTGGAAAGGGTGCTGAGCGGGGTCAGATCTGCGCCGGCGGTATCCATAGACAGATATTCCAGATTGGGCAGATTGGTAATGGTGTCCAGGGAGGGGGAGAATGCTACGCCATCGCCGTCATAATCATGGAACTCCAACAATCTTAGGCTGGGCAGCGTGTTGTTGACCTCCAGAAGGGCGGTCCCATCGATGCTGACCAATCTGATCTCTTCCAGGTGCTTCAGCTGGGAGATGTCCAGAGTCATATTGCCCTGAGTGTAGAGGTTCAGAGAAACCAGAGATTCCTTTTGCTCCAGAAGGGTCAAGTCTGTGCCTGGAGCCACTTCTATATCCAAATACGTCAGATTGGGCATCTGATTTAAAAAGTCCACATGGTCCACAGAGGGAGAACTGTTTCCAAGATCATCAAAACTGAGCCACTGGAACTGGGAAGATGCTTCAAACGTATCCAGCAACGCGCCGTCCTCCACCACAGGCCCATCAGCGGTAGGGTCCCAGCTTTCGGAAATACCTTCTTCTGTTACATGGAGGAAGTGGATAAATTCCACATCGCTGGGGTGGATGGGGCCCTCCGGCTTGTCGATGATAATGCGGATATTCTGCTCAAAGACGGGGTCAATGAAGGTGAGGGTGGGCTCATGGAGGGCCAGTCCTACGCCGCCCACCAGCAGGCCGCCCGCCGCCAGCCCGGCAACCAGCTTGAGTTTGAAGGCCCCGGACGCAGCCGACTTGACGGCGGTCCCCGCCGCGGCCTTTCCGCCTGCTGCCGAGGCCGCCGCCGTTGTGCCTCCGGCTGTCTGGGTCCCGGCTGCCGCGGCGGCGGTGGCGCCTGCCGCCCCGGCGGTCCCCAACCCGGCGGTGACAGCCTGCCAGGTCTGGGAAAAGACGGTGGGGTCGGGCAGTTCCCCGGCAAGGCAGGGGAAGAGAAGTCCAATGGGGGCCAGGGTGTGGAGCCGGATGCCGTCCCGCTCCTCCAGCGCCAGCACGTCCTCCTTTATTTGGAAATATAGTGGTACAGCCGCATCAGGGTGGTGATGCACTGCTCCCGGCTGTAGGACAGGGAGGGGGCAAACCGTCCGCCGCCCACGCCGTTCATAACGCCGCACCCCTGAATGGCCCCTGTGGCCTCCAGTGCCCAGGGGGAGATCTCCGCCCGGTCGGTGAAGTTTGCTTCTGCCGCCGGCAGGTGTTTGGACATACTCTGAGCCAGTCGGGTGAGCATGACCGCCGCCTGCTCCCGGGTCAGCGGGTCATTGGGGTGGAAGCTGCCGTCGCCCACGCCGTTTACAATGCCCAGGTAGGCGGCCTTCTCCACGTCCTCATCCTTGGTGTCGGAGAAGGAGACACGGCCCTGCACCGGGCTGCTGGTCACCGTCTCATAGAAGCGGACCACCAGGGCGCAGATCTCCTGACGGGTGGCAGTCTGGGTGTAGCCGGTCTGAAGCTCAAAGGGCACCACGCCCAGCTGGATGGCCTCCTGGACAGAGGCTGCCGCCCAGTCGGAGGGCTTGGAAGGGTTGTCGGGCTGGGAGAAAAAGTCCACCTGGTAGGTGAAGTCCACCGCCTTGCCGGAGCGGTCCTTCAGGCCGTCGATGGTGACCTGGTAAACACCCTCATACTTGGTCACCCCGTCGGGCCGGAAGATGATGCAGTTGCCCACGCCGGAGGTCTCCACATTGAGGTAACGGCCGGAGGCGGCGGGGGTATAGCTGGCCTTGCCGTCCAGGGTCCAGGTCTTGCCGTCGCTCTGGCGCACCAGAGTGACTACAAGGCCGGACTGGGTGGGCACCTGATAATCATCGGGGTTAAGCACCACGCTCCAGGCGGTGTTGGCGTCAAAGCTGTCCAGGTAGTTGGGGAAGTTGCCCGAGGCGGGCCAGCCGATAAAGTCATAGTCGCAGCCGCTGCCGCTGGTGTCGGTGACCTTCTCGGTTACAAAATCGCGGTAGATACTGTCCGGGTTCTGGGCGTAGCCAAAGCCAACCCGGCCCAGCTCGGGGTTGAGCTGCCAGCGGCGGTGCCCCACCCGCTCCACGTTGCGGGCGTCGCTGTCCTGCATAAACATATCCACCGACTCCAGCAGATCCATGCCTGCCGCAATGTTGCTGGTGGAGGTGGCCTCATAGGCCTTTTGATAGAAGCTGTTGTCCATATCCGAAGGCTTGCTGGGGGTATGGTTCAGACTGCCCAGGTGGGCCAGCAGTACCGCGCCATACTGGGCGTTTTCGCTCAGACTGTCGTCCAGCTGGACCTGGGGTACACCGGCCAGCCGCCGCAGCACATTCAGACGCTGGGCAGCGGCCTCCAGGGCCTGGTGATCCACCGCGCCGGTGGCATAGGGAGCGTGGATGGAGGGTTCCTCCGTCAGAACGGGGTCGGGAAGAGTGCTGGAGGCCTGATTTAGCAGCTGGACGATCTCTTCCTTGCTCAGTTTTTCCAGCGTGGTGGAGCCGCTGTGCCGCAGTTCGGTCTGCTCCGGTTCCTCAGTGGGCTGGGAGACCGTTCCGTCAGGCAGCAGGACCTTTACCCCCTCCAGCCGGACCGGGGCCCACGCTTGATTGGCGTAGTCCATGTCCAGGCTGGTGTCGCCCCACACCCAGAGGGAGCCGTCCGACTGAATGGCGGCGCCGTTGTTGTTGAGGCCGCTGCTGACAAATACCACATTGTCCAGGATCTTCTCCGGAGTGCCGGTGGTGGAAGAGGTGGTGCCGTTGCCCACACCTCCGGTCAGGCTATGCCACCAGGACCACAGGCCGCCCTGGGCGTCGATGTAGCTAAAGACACCCGCGTTGGTGGCAATGCTCTGGCGCTGGAGGGGGACTTGCTGGGTACGTTCTGCTGCCAGCGCTCCGGGCATGGCCCCTGCCAGGAGGGCTGCCGCGCAGAGGGCGGAGAGCAGCTTTTTGGGTAACTGGATCCGTTTCATCAAAATTCCTCTCTTTCTTTTTTAGGTAGCGCTGCGGTACAGAAAAGTGCCGGCGGCGGAGGGCAAGGCAGTCAGTTTGTTTGAATCTCCTGCCGGTCCGGCAACCAGATCCCATGGAAAGGAAGCGCCTGCGCCTCCGCCGCTCCAGTCTGTGCGAGCTTGCCGCTCACGACAGTAAGAGCATTGGGGGAGGGGCGCGGTTTTATTTTTTGCGATCTTTTTTTCAGAAAATTTGAAACCCGACTTTGCGCATAAAAAGAACCAGACTAGCGGACAACTGGCCTGGTTCTTAAGTTATAAAGGAAATTTTATTGCTGAATAGCGGCTCTCAGCTTTTCTATGGTTTTCTTGACGGACTTTTTGGGGATGGAGGCGGTGATGCCTTCCAGGTCCCGCTCCTTGCCGCCCACGGAGCCGATGCCGATCTGTACCCAGCCGGATACCACCAGTGTATTACCCTGGTACTCGAGCTTGATGTAGTGCATGGCGGTCATAAGGCCGGTTCCCTTTTTCCACACCACTTCCCGGTTATAGTCGATCTCCCGGTAATCGTCGGCAATAAGAATATTACGCGCGATTTGATCTACCACCTGGGGCGGCTGATGAAAGTCGATTCTGAAGGTTGTTCTTGCCATACTCAAAACTCCTCTCTGTTGCAGTTGATTTGTGGCAGTAGCCGACAGACTTTCCATTATTATAGTACATCAGGAACAATGTGGCAAGGATGGAAGAGGGGTGGGATAAAAATGGCCTGCGCCTTAGGGCGCAGGCCAAAGAAGTCGTATACAGCAGCAGCGGCAATCCACACATTACCGCAGGCTCTCTGCCTTTTCCTTAATAAAATGGCTCAGCCAGGAGGCCGTCGCCTTGTTTTCCAGGGCGAAATCGATGGTGGCTTCCAGGAAGCCGCACAGGTTGCCGGTGTCGTACCGGCGGCCCTCAAAGTCCACGGCTACCATCCGGCTCTTGCGGCAGAGTTCCCGCAGACCGTCGGTGAGCTGGATCTCGCCGCCGTAGCCGGGCTTCAGGTTCTCCAGAATGTCGAAGATCTGGGGGGTAAGCACATACCGGCCCAGGATGGCGTAATTGGAGAACATCTCCTGGGGGGTGGGCTTTTCGTTCATGTCGGACACGTCGAAGATCCGGTCCTCCAAAGCGGAGATCTTCACGGAAGAGTAGCGGGAGATGGCCTCGGTGGACACCTTCTGAACGCCCACAGCGGAAGCGCCGTATTTCTCGGCTCCCTCGATCAGCTGGAGGGTCACCGGCTTTTCGGCCCGCATGATGTCGTCGCCCAGCAGCACGGCAAAGGGCTCGTCTCCCACAAAGCGCTTGGCCCGGTAAATGGCGTGGCCCAAACCCTTGGTCTCCTTCTGGCGGACATAGAAAATGTTGGCCAGATCGGCGGCCCGGCGGACCTCCACCAGCTCCCGCTCCTTGCCGGCCTGGAGCAGACGGGTCTCAAGCTCGGGATAGTAGTCGAAGTAATCGTCCATGGCGGATTTGGCCCGGTTGGTGACAATGAGGATGTCCTCGATACCGGAGGCCACCGCCTCCTCAATGATATACTGGATTACGGGCTTGTCCACCATGGGAAGCATTTCCTTGGGGACAGTCTTGGTGGCGGGGAGCATCCTTGTCCCCAGACCAGCGGCGGGGATGACGGCCTTGCGGACTTTCATGGGGAATCCTCCTTGTCTGTTTGTAAAACTGAGGGCGTCGCCTCAGCGGGCAGCCAGGCGGCGCTCCGGGATCATGGTGCGGAAGTAGCGGATCTTAGGCAGGGCCAGCAGCAGCACGGAGCCCAGCACATAGCAGGCCAGAGCCTCGCCCACCACAAAGGTCCACATATTGAAGGTATAGGCGGCCCAGAAAGCGCCGTTGAGGGCGCCCGCCTCCGCCCAGGCCCACATGGGTGGCAGCAGTAGGGCGTTCATCACGATGGGGGGCAGAGCGGCCAGATACCAGCGGGGCATCTTGGTGCTCAGAAAAGCGGCGATGGCAGTGGCCAGGGTGCCTACGATCATGTCAATGGGACCGTAGGGAGAGAGAATATTGGTCAGCAGACAGCCCAGCGCCAGACCCGGCGCGGTGGCCGGGAACAGGAAAGGCAGCACGGTGAGGGCCTCTCCCAGACGGACCTGAACAGGCCCGAAGGTGAGCTGAAAGATGTTGCCGAAATAGCACAGGACGAAGTAGACGGCGGCCACCATAGCGGCCAGGGTAAGATCACGGGTGGTAGATTTGCGCATACTAAGTTGGAACCTCCATTTTCGTATTTAGAGAACGGCGGTGAGTCCCGCCGAACGAACGCGGCATTGCCGCGCTTGGACCGGGTGTGGAAACCAGTCGGTCACATTTTAGCACAATCCCCCCCGAAAGGCAAGGGAAGGGGACGGTTGCGGCGCTGATTTACAGGACCGGAAGAACCTGCTATACTGGTCAAAAAGACAAAGGAGGAAGCGGTGATGGAACGATCCGCGGCACAGGAGCGCCGGAAGGCGGTGGAGCAGATGCTGGAGGAGGCCGGGGGGCCGGTGAGCGCCACGGCGCTGGCCCGGCGGTTCTCGGTGAGCCGCCAGATCATCGTGGGGGACGTGGCTCTGCTGCGGGCTGCCGGGGCGGATATCGTGGCCACCCCCCGGGGCTATGTGCTGGGCCGCCGCCCCGCCGGGGTGGAGCGTACCGTGGCCTGCGTCCACGCTCCGGAGGAGATGGAAGCAGAGCTCAACGCCATTGTGGACGCCGGGGGCGAGGTGGCAGACGTAATTGTGGAGCATCCGGTTTATGGACAGCTGACAGGCATATTAGGGGTAAGATCCCGATATGATGTACAGGAGTTCCTCCAACGGGTGAGGGCAGACGATGCAAGGCCTTTGTCCGACCTGACCGGCGGTATCCATTTGCATACAATCCGATGTAAAGATGAAAAAACGTTCCAAAGAATACAAAAAACTCTAAAAAAGGCGGGCTTTTTGCTGGATATGTAAATTGGAAATATATATGAGTCGAAAGTTATGTTAAATTTGCCGAAAAAGTATTGCCAAATTGTGAATGATGGTGTATCATAGGGTACGAATCCTAGGGTTGGGGAGGCTTTTGGGATTCGAAATTATAAGGGAGGGTTATTATGAACTCACCACGAATGCAACGCTTCGGAAGAATTCTGCTGGTCGTCTTTGCCTTGGCCTGTGTCCTGATGACGGTCGCCTTCGCAGAAGGCGAAGAGGTCCAGAGCAAATTCTTCGGTACCGCCTGGTCCCTGTTGCCGCCTGTTGTCGCAATTGTTCTGGCACTGATCACGAAGGAAGTCTACTCGTCCCTGTTCATCGGTATCGTGGTAGGTTTCCTGCTGCAGGCCGACTTCGATGTGGTGCTTACCATTGACCATCTGGTCAACGGATTTATGGGCAACATCGGCGGTAACGCAGGTATCCTCATCTTCCTGGTCATTCTGGGCACCATGGTGGCCCTGATGATCCGGGCCGGCGGCTCCAAGGCCTATGGCGACTGGGCCGTCAAGCACATCAAGACCAAATCCGGCGCTCTGTGGTCCACCTTCATCCTGGCCATCGTGCTGGGCGTGGACGACTACTTCAACAACCTGACCACCGGTAACGTGATGCGTCCCGTCGCCGATGGCCACCACATCTCCCGGGCCAAGCTGTCCTATATGTGCGACGCCACCGCCGCTCCCGTGTGTATCATGATGCCCGTCTCCTCCTGGGCCGCGGCTGTCACCGGCGTTATCAACAACGAGGAGCTGGGCTTCCAGATCTTCCTGCGGGCCATCCCCTACAACTACTATGCCGTCCTTACCATGGTGTTTATCATCATGATGACCGCTCTGAATATCGACTACGGTCCCATGAAGAAGCATGAGGACAACGCCGCCAAGGGCGACCTGTATACCACCCCCGAGCGGCCCTATGCCGATGCCGCCGAAATGAAGTTCAATCCCAACGGAAAGGTCATCGACCTGGTGATCCCCGTGGTCATCCTCATCGTCTGCTGCGTGGGCGGCTTGCTTTATGCCGGCTGGCTGGGCGGCGGCGAGGGTATCTTGGATATGTTCGCCAACACCGATGCCTTCTTCGGCCTGCCCTTCGGCGCCACCATCGCTCTGGTCATCAATATGATCTACTTTGCTGTCCGCCGCTCCATGAAGTTTACCGAGTTGATGGACTGCCTGCCTGAAGGTTTCAAGCAGATGGTGCCTGCCATCCTGATCCTCTGCATGGCCTGGACCATCAGCGGCGTCACCCGGGATGGCCTGGGCGCGCCCCAGTTCGTGGCTGAGTTCGTGGAAATCCTTGGCCCTGGCCTGCACAACTTCCTGCCCGCCGTGGTCTTCCTCATTGCCTGCTTCCTGGGCTTCGCCACCGGCACCTCCTGGGGTACCTTCGGCATCCTGCTGCCCATCGTGCTGGAGATCTTCACCCCCGGCGGCTTCGCCAACCTGACCGCCGAAACCCTGGACGAAGTGCCCATCCTGATGGTGGGCATCGGCGCCACTCTGGGCGGCGCGGTTATGGGCGACCACTGCTCTCCCATCTCCGACACCACCATTATGGCATCCACCGGTGCGCAGTGCTACCACCTGAATCACGTGGCTACCCAGATGCCTTACGCGGTCACCGTGGCCGCCATCGGCTTCGTCAACTACATTATCACCGGCCTGATTATCGATTATGTGCCTCAGGTCGTCTGCCTGCTCATTGCCGTGGCCTCCACTGTGGGCTTTATGCTGGTGGTAGGCAAGCTCAACCACTCCATGAACCGCCACTCTCAGCGGGATTGAGCGTAACGCCGGCAGTTCCATACGGTAAAAATCACCCCCACCGTTTGTACGGCGGGGGTGATTTTTTGCTGCAAAAGACCAGAAAAACAAACCAAATAGGTTTAAAAGTGCAAACTGATGCGCGGTTCCGATCAAACACCCAAGAGGAAAGGATGTTTCTGCCCTTCGGAAAAGGATTTTATAGGAATAAAATGGAATAAAAAAGAAAAGTATATAGATTATATGCCCAAAAATACATACATCTTTCTGTGAGCCTCTACAAAAATATGCAAAATATCAAAAAAACATTGTCAATTTAATAACAATTTTGTTATGATACCTTTCGAGTCCTTGGGTTGGGGAGCTTTAGGATTCACCGATCTTATCTAGGAGGGCTGATATGAATTCACCGCGTATCAAACGGTCTGGCAAGATTCTGCTGACCCTGTTTACCCTGATTTGCATCCTGGCAACGGCGGCTTTCGCCGAAGGCGATTCCACCGCTCAAATCGCGGCTTGGGGCACCATCGCATCCCTGCTGCCTCCCGTGGTAGCCATCATCCTGGCACTCATCACCAAGGAAGTGTATTCTTCTCTGTTCCTGGGCATCATCGTGGGCTGCCTGCTGTTCACCAACGGCAATCCCATTGACGCCATTCAGGATTTCGTGTCCCGCCTGTGCGGCAATGCCGGCGGCAACATGGGCATCCTGATGTTCCTGGTCATTCTGGGCACCATGGTGGCCCTGATGATCCGGGCCGGCGGTTCCAAGGCCTATGGCGACTGGGCCGTCAAGCACATCAAGACCAAATCCGGCGCTCTGTGGTCCACCTTCATCCTGGCCATCGTGCTGGGCGTGGACGACTACTTCAACAATCTGACTACCGGTAACGTGATGCGTCCCGTCACCGACGGCCACCACATCTCCCGGGCCAAGCTGTCCTATATGTGCGACGCCACTGCCGCTCCCGTGTGTATCATGATGCCCGTGTCCTCCTGGGCCGCGGCCGTCACCGGTATCATCGGCAACGACGAACTGGGCTTCCAGATCTTCCTGAAGGCCATTCCTTACAACTACTACGCCATTCTGACCCTGGTGTTCATCATGGTTATGACCAGCCTGAACATCGACTACGGTCCCATGAAGAAGCACGAGGACAACGCCGCCAAGGGCGACCTGTACACCACCCCCGAGCGTCCTTTCGCCGGTGTGGAGGAAATGAAGTTCAATCCCAACGGAAAGGTCATCGACCTGGTGATCCCCGTGATCGTGCTGGTGGCCTGCTGCGTGGGCGCCATGATCTATGTGGGCTACCAGGGCGGCGGCACCGACCTCATCAGCGCCTTTGCCAACACCGACGCCTTCTCCGCTCTGCCTCTGGGTTCTCTGATTGCCCTGATCTTCACTATGATTTTCTTTATGGTGCGCCGCTCCATGAAGTTCACTGAGCTGATGGACTGCCTGCCTGAGGGCTTCAAGCAGATGGTTCCCGCCATCCTGATCCTCTGCCTGGCCTGGACCATCGGCGACGTGACCAAGGCTCTGGGCGCTCCCGAGTTCGTGGCTGACATCGTCTCCGGCTTCGGCGACAGCCTGCACAACTTCCTGCCCGCCGTGGTGTTCATTATCGCCGCGTTCCTGGGCTTCGCCACCGGTACCTCCTGGGGTACCTTCACTATCCTGCTGCCCATCGTCATCCCGGTGTTCTCCGGCGGCGTGGCGGCTGCCGATCTGACTGCCGATCTGATCAACGGCAACGAGATGCTGATGATCGCCATCGCTGCCACTCTGGGCGGCGCGGTTATGGGCGACCACTGCTCTCCCATCTCCGATACCACCATCATGGCCTCCTCCGGCGCTCAGTGCTACCACCTGAATCACGTGGCCACTCAGCTGCCCTACGCGGTCACCGTGGCGGCGATCTGCTTCGTCAACTACATTCTGGCTGCTTTCGTCCAGAACATGATCCTGAACCTGCTGATTGCTGTGGTCTCCATGGTGGTGGTGCTGGTTGTCATCGGCAAGGTCAACCACTCTATGAATATCCACTCTCAGCGCGACTGATTCCTTACCGGTGGAAGGGGAAGGAAGAAAAAAGTCCGGCCCTCACAGAGGGCCGGACTTTTTGCTTACTTATCGGGTGATCCAGAAGAGATTGGAATCGGTGACAAAGTTGGGGACACTGTAGAGGACCAGAGCCTGATCGATGCCGTTTTGCTGAATGTAGTCGGCAATGGACAGCTTGTAGTAACGCAGGTCGATCAGGTGAATCTCAGAGAAGTGGGGAGTCAGAAAGGGCACCAGGGAGTCGGCGTAGGAGTCTCGGATGATGAGCAGCTTAGGCTTGTCGGTATTGGGGGTCTTGACCACGCCAAGGGACTGGTTGCCGCCCAAAAACATAGAGTACTTGTCTTTGACGGAGAGGAAGGAGGTGTCGTACAGAGAGCGGGGCACCTCCACCTGATTGCCGGCGTTGTCATAGGTATAGCTGGTGACGGTAATACCGGTATCGGGCACATAGGTGGAGATGGTGTCGGGGCTCACCCAGCGCACGCCGGAGGAGGAGAATACCGTGCCGTAGAACTCAGTGGAGCGGATGGTCTCGGTGTAGGCATCCAGGGGCACGGGAGTGTAGCCCAGGGCCTCTGCCAGGCCGGTGTAGCCGTAGTATGCGCCCAGGCTGGTCCAGTGGTGGTCAGTGCGGTAGAAGATGCTCTCATCCTTGTGCTCCCACAGGGGGCTGTACAGATCCGCCCAGGTGGCGCCGGGCACAGCAGCCTTGGCCTGATCCAGCAGGTCGGTCTGGCTGGCGTTGGGGGCTCCGTCGGGCAGCCGGCCGGCCCAGATGCAGGCCTGGGTGGGAATGAGAGAGAAAGTTACCGGGATATCCACATTTTCCACAAAGCTGTTCACATAATTTACATTCTCCGATACCTTGGCGGCGTCGGGCTGGTCAAACCGGGTAATGAGGGTGTCCTGGTCGCAGAAATAGACATCGTTGTTCTCGTGCTTGCCCAGGATCCGCTCGCTGGAGGACTTCAGGGCAATCCACAGGTCCCGGCCCACAAACTGGTCGGTGGTGTAGGTCTCAAAGTCCTTCATGAACTGACCGCTCAACAAGCTGTCCACAGACAGCTTGGGCATCTGTTCCAGATTGCGGTTCTCCATTTCGGAGAACTCCCGGCTAGGAGTAGCGGCGTTGGCCACCAGGAACAGACCGATAAAGGCACAGAACAGAGCGCTGATGAAGATGCAGTATTTTTTCGACATAATCAGAACCTCCAATCAGAAGCGGAAATAGAGGAAGGGATTGTAGGTGGCGTCCACCAGATAGGCGGTGGAAAGAATCAGACCGGCCAGCAACACCACCGGCAGCACCACTTTCATGGGCTTCTCCGGCAGCTTTTTCCACAGCTTGGTAGCCAGCGGAGTGGCGGCCACGGCACCGATGATCAGCATGGGCAGGAAAGAGGTAAAGTAGTACGCCACGCTGGGGGAGGCCAGACCGGCTGGAGCAAAGCCAAACATGGCAGACAGGTAGACGCCCATATGACCGAAATCCTCCACGGCAAAGATGGCCCAGCTGACCAGCACCAGGAACAGGGTGTAAATGTGCTGTACCACAGCGGGACACTTCTCCAGCAGCTTGCCCAGGAAGGCCTTCTCCAGAATGATGAGGGCGGCGAAGTAGAGGCCCCAGATCAGGAAGTTCCAGCTGGCGCCGTGCCAGATGCCGGTGGCGGCCCAAACGACCAGCAGGTTGAAAAACAGCCGGGGCTTTTTCACCCGGTTGCCGCCCAGGGGGATATACAGGTACTCCCGGAACCAGGAGCCCAGGGAGATGTGCCACCGGCGCCAGAACTCGGTGACCGACTTGGAGATATAGGGGTAATTGAAGTTCCGCAGGAACTCGAAGCCCAGCATCCGGCCCAGGCCCACGGCCATGTCGGAATAGCCGGAGAAGTCAAAGTACAGCTGAAGGGAGAAGGCCACCACGCCCAGCCAGGCGCCGGAGACGGTGAGCTGGTCGGTGGGTAGAGCCAGATAGACATCCCAAAGCTTGCCGATGTTGTTGGCCAGCAGCACCTTCTTGGCCAGACCCACCACAAACACCTGCACGCCGGAGGCAAACTGCTCCGGGGAGTGGGTGCGGTAGGTCATCTGGTCGGCCAGCTCTTTGTACTTGATAATGGGACCGGCAATGAGCTGGGGGAAGAGGGTAACGAAGGTACCGAAGCTGACAATGCTTTTCTGCACCTCCGCGTCTCCACGGTAGATGTCCACCGGGTAGGTCATGGTCTGGAAGGTGTAGAAGGAGATGCCGATGGGCAGCGTCAGGTTGAGCACCGGCATACCAACGCCGAAATGCTGGAAGGTTCTGGCTACCAAATCCCAGTACTTAAAGAAGAACAGGATAGCCAGATTGAGGACCAGCGCCACCGCTACGGCGATCCGGGCGCCCTTGTCATCGCCTTGCAATTTTCGCCGGGCTACGATCAGGCCGCAGAAGTAGTCCAGCACGATGGTGAAGATCATCAGCAGGATATACTTGGGTTCGCCCCAGCCGTAAAAGACCAGATTGACCACCAGCAGCCACAGGTTGCGCCATTTCAGAGGGGTAATGTAATAGACTAATAATACAATGGGTAGATATAGAAACAAGAAATACAAACTGGAAAAGACCAACTGCTCACCTTCTCTTTGTAGATTTCAGGAAAGACGCCCGGCAGGCTTGCCCTGCCGGGCGCTGAAATGATTATAATGGGTACGGCACCAGAGTGCAACTTCTATTCTACCCAAAAATGCGGATTATTTTGTGTAGCTGTTGAAAATGGTGACCGCATCATCGGCATACTCGCTGATGGCGAAGAGCACATAGTTGCCGTTGGTGACCAGTTTGTAGTTCTGTACCAGTTCATACTGCTCGGGCAGATACTGTGACCACTGGGCGTCCAGATCGGCCTGCCGCTTGGCAATGCCTGCCTTCACAGTGTCCATCTTGCCGTCCTTTACCTTGGCGATGAAAAACTCGGTGGAGTGAACGCCCATGAGGGGCATCATGCACACATACTCCTCCAGGTCGGAGGCGCTGATGCCGTACATGGCGGAGAGGGTGGCGTCGTCCATGGCGGTCAGGTTGGGCAGGCTCAGCTTGGAGATGTCATTCCAGGTAGACTGAACGGCGCTGGCCTGGGGTTTGCTCTCCGGCGTGGGAGTGGGAATGGGGGTAGGCTTGACGGTGGGCTTGGGGGTAGCCGGAGCAGTAGGCGTGGGAGTGGCGGTGGGCTTGGGGGTGGAAGTGGGCTTTGCGGAGGGGGCAGAAGAGGGCGTACTGGAGGGAGTCTCGCTCTCCTCCACAGGAGCGGAGCTCTCAGGCAGGGCGTCGGGGCTCTCCTCAGTAATAGGGGCGGAGTCCTCGGGAGAGGGCATAACGCTCTCAGCCACGGGGGGAGTCGTGACGGTGTTAGGGGTCTCGGAAGTGCTGCCGCCGCCGCCGCAGGCGGTCAGCATACCAAGGGTCAGCGTCCCGGCCAGAGCCAGGGCGAGAAAACGATGGTTCATAGGTGGATTCTCCTTTTCTGTTTTTTGTGATCGCTCTATTGGACGGTGGCGGCTGACAAAAAGTTCCCATGTTTCTGTAAAAAAACGCCCCCGCTCCGGCGGGGGCATTCGAGATTCCTTTCAGGCTGGGGCGGCGGGGGCGTCCATGGAATCCAGGGGCAGCACCAGCGTAAAGCGGGTGCCCACCCCCGGCCAGGACACCACCTCAAACCAGCCGCCGTGGCGGTCGGCGATCCACTTGGCAATGGACAGACCCAGCCCGGCGCCGCCGGTCTGCCGGGCCCGGCTCTCGTCGGTACGGTAGAAACGGTCAAAGATATGGGGCAGGCTTTGGGCGTCAATGCCCTGGCCCTGGTCGGCCACCGTCAGCCGGGCCAGGCCGTCCTTCCCCTGGACCGACAGGGTGATGCACCCCCCGGCGGGGGTGTATTTCAGTGCGTTGTCCACCAGGATGCGCAGGGCCTGCTTAATGAGCCCCTCGTCGGCCACCACCGGCACGGCACACAGCCATTTCCCCTCCAACTGATGGGTGTGGTCCAGCATCTGGGTCTCCCGCAGCACCTCGGCGGCCAGCTCGGACAGGTCGCACAGCTGGGGATGGAAGGGAACGGAGTCGTTGTCCCCCCGGGCCAGAAACAAAAGCTGTTCCACCAGCTGCTTCATGGAGTCAGCCTCCTGACGGATGGCATCGATGGCCTCCTGCCGGGTGGCAGGGTCGTCCTTGCCCCACCGGTCCAGCAGGCTGGCGTAGCCCTGGATCACGGCGATGGGGGTACGCAGCTCATGGCTGGCGTCGGAGACAAACCGGGTCTGGGAGCGGTAGGCCTCGTTGATCCGGTCCAGCATGGCGTTGATGGCCTGGGCCAGGGCTTTCAGCTCCTTTTGGGCGCCGGTCACCGGAATGCGCCGGTCCAGATGGCTGGCGTTGATTTCGTCCAGCTCTCCGGCCAGGGCCTGGAGCTCCTCCGGCGACATGGAGCCGCCCAGCCGGGTAGCTGCGGCGGCCAGATCCTGAATGGGCCGCAGGGTGCGGCGGATGGTGCCGGCGTTTTTGAACAGGTTGAGCACCAGGCTGACCAGCTGGCAGATCAGCACCACCCGCCCGGCAAAGACAAAGAGGGCGGCGGGGCGGGACAGATCCAGGGTGATAGCCAATTCCTGCCCCTGAACCTGGGTCACCAGGGTGTAGCTGGTGGGGCCGCCGGTGGAGAAAATCATCAGGGGAATGAGATGTACCGTTCCCGGATCAAACCAGCGCTGGTCCCCCTCAAGTGCCTGGGGGGAGGGAAGCCAGTGGGGGAGCAGGATACCGTTGGGGTCCCCTTCCGCTTCCGCTACGGAATAGCTGCCGGCGGACATCCATGCCGCGGCCTCCTCCGAGGGGGCGCCCTGCTCTTCCGCCAGAGCCTTCAGTTCCGCTGCCTGCCGGTCGGACCAGACAATGAGGCCGCCCCAGAACAACAGGATGAGCAGGATATCCAGCAGCAGATAGATCCCCAGCAGCCGGAAAAAGAGCCGGGCATTGAGCCGGGCCACGATGGAGGACTTGATGGGGCCGGTGGGCCGGGAAGTTCTGGCAGCCATGGCCTTAACCCCGGAGCCAGTTCAGCACTGGCTCCAGCTGGGGGGCGCTTACCCAGTCGGCGCCCCGTTTCATGGCCTCCAGGGCTTCACGGGACTGGGGATCGGTCTTTTTGGACAGAATGGCCTTCATCATGGCCATCATCATTTTATATTTTCCCCGGACTCGGGCGGGGGTATAGCCGCCCCGCAGATAGAAGAGAGGCAGTCCGTTACAGTGGTTGTCACCGGCCAGCTTGGCCGGATCGCACTCCGGCGCCATGCCCACAGCACAGACGGACTCCACCCGGAAGCGAGCGGCGGCCTTTTTCAGACCCTGGACCTTCCCGGCGCACAGCCAGCCCAAATAGAGTACCTGAGTCCCCTGGGGGAGCGTGCACGCCTTCAACTGGTGGAGGGGCAGGCCGGTCTGGTGGGAGAGCAGAGTGGCATACTGGGCGGTAAAGCCGGTGTTACTGGTATAGACGATGGCGGAAACCTTCATTCCAATCCCTCCCGAATGACATAGCCCACACCCCGGACGGTGTGGATCAGTTTAATGTGGAACGCTTCGTCCAGCTTAGTCCGCAGAAAGCGGATGTATACGTCCACGGTGTTGGTCTCGCCCATGAAGTCAAAGCCCCACACCTGCTCCAGCAGTTCCTCCCGGGAGAGGACCTTTTCCTTGTGCTCCAGCAGGCAGTGCAGCAGGTCAAACTCCCGGCGGGTGAGGGCCACGTTCTGGCCGTCCACGGCGACCAGATGCCGGTCCAGATCCATGACCAGAGGCCCGACAGACAGCCTGTTGTCCGGTTCGGTTCGAGCGGGCCGCTTCCGCAGGGCGGCCCGGATGCGGGCCAGCAGTTCCTCAGTGGCAAAGGGCTTGGTTACATAGTCGTCCGCCCCCATGTCCAGGCCGGACACCTTGTCCACCACCGTGTCCCGGGCGGTGAGCATGATGACGGGCACCTGGCTCTCCCGGCGCAGGCGGCGGAGCACCTCCATGCCGGAGAGGGCGGGTAGCATGATGTCCAGCAGGATCAGGTCGAACCGCCCGGACAGAGCCAGCTCCAGTCCCCTCCGGCCGTCAAAGGCCTTTTCCACCTGGTAGCCCTCATAATTCAGCTCCAGCTCCACCATGCGGGCCAGCTTTTCTTCATCCTCTACCAGCAGGATGCGCTCCTCCATAGCCGTTCACCTCACTCTTTGGATTGCTTGCCGCGGGCGGCCTGTTAGCCTGGGCCTTGGCCCGCCCCACCGCGTCGCTGACGGTGTCGGCGGCGTGGTTGACCGCCTGACTCACCTCATTGCCGTCCAGATCGGGACCGGCAAACCGGTACCGGCAGCCCATAATGAGCCCTATAATAAGCAGGGGTACCGAGATCCAGAAGGCCAGCAGCACCAGAAGAATAAAAATCAGCAGCGGTATGGAGACGATGGGCTCTTCCCACCGCCATACCTCAAACCGGTTGGTGACGCAGCGCCGCAAGAAGCTGACAAAGGTCTCCCAGCCGCTTTGACCGGCGGCGGTTTCAGGCCGGGCGGGGCCCTCGTTGGGAGGGGGAGCGGCCTGCCCGCTGCCGGGCCGGGTGGAGTATCGGGCGCTCTGTCCGCCGTCTGAGCGGATCTTGCCCCGCTGCTCCAGCAGGATCAGGGCGGCCAGCAAATCGCCGCCCGTCTCCTCCAGCACCGCCCTGGCCTCCTCGTAGGACACATCGGCCCGTTTCCGCAGCTGTTCCACCAATTCCAATGTGACATCCATGGGAACACATCCTTTCAACAGTACCAGTATACCCCGGGGCCGGTAAAGAGGGTATTTAGGCTGTCTTAAAATCCCATTAAAACCGGCAACATTATACCAGCCCTATGCTTTTGGTGCAAGCGGCGGCTTTACCGGGGGAGAAAACCATGCTATAATATCAACAGTTGCCGCACAATGTGCGGCAGGATACCATAGTATCCAGGCGTTTTGCGGGCAAAACGCCTGCTGTTGATGTTACACCATGGCCGAAACCGGCTGCGCCGGTTTTCGCCGCTCTGCGGCGCGCAAGCCGGAGCGGCTTGCAGCCATGGTATAATGCCGTCAGAAGATACATACGGAAAGGAGGGGACGGACATGGGCTGGAAAAAGCGATTGCTTACCCTGCTGTGTGCGGCGGTACTGGTGCTGGGGCCGGGGCTGGTGAGCACCGCCAAGGCAGATACGGTGGAGATCTACCTGATGGCGGAGAACGACCAGATGCTTACCTTGCCGCTGGAGGCTATGCCCACCTGGATCGGCGGCTCCCTATACGTCCCCTATATCGCGTTTGACTGGACGGCCACCGGGGTCAACCTGGGGGTGTCCTACGGACAGATCCAGGGGGACAGTGGGAACAGCTTCATGCTGTACAGCCTCAGCGGTACCCTCACCTTTGACCTGAACGCCGGTACCTGCGTGGACCGGTCCGGCCAGCAGCTGGAGATGCGGGCTGTGTCCCGCAACGGCTGGATCTTTGTGCCGCTGGCGTCGGTGTGCTCCTACTTCGGCCTGCGCTACAGCTATACCCCCACCAATTACGGCACCCTGATCCGCATCACCAACGGACAGGAGCGGCTGGGCAGCGAGTTCATCCAGTATGCCCAGGACCCCATGCGCAGCCGGTACAACGCCTATATGAAGCAGCTCTATCCCGATAACAATACCCCCCAGCCTTCTGTGCAGCCAACCCCAACGCCAAGCCCCACTCCCAGTCCCGGGGAGGAGCCGGAGCGCGCACAGCTGACGGTGTATTTCGCGTTCCAGTGTACCGGCGGCGGCGGTGTGACCCAGATCCTGGACCAGCTGGAGTCGGAGGGAGTAAAGGCCCTCTTCCTGTTCCGGCCCGAGGAGCTGGAGGCCAATGAGGAAAACCTCCGCCGTATCGTGGGCTCCGGCCACGCCGTTGGCCTGAGTGTGGAGGGGACCACCCTAAGCCAGGTGGAGGAGCGGCTGGATCAGGGCGAAGCCCTGCTGGACCGGCTGGTGCGGCTCAAGACCCACACCGTCTATCTGGAGCAGGCAGGACGGGATGTGTCCTCTGTGCTGTCGGAGGAGGGCTGGGCCTGCTGGTCCCCCCAACTGAACCAGACCGGGGATACCCGTTCAGCGGCCACCCGCAGCAATGCTCTGATGAATAACTTTGACAGCCGTACCGGCTCGGTTCGGGTCATGCTGGACGACCGGCCCGGTACCGCCGATCTGCTGGACCGGCTGCTGCCCCGGATGGAGCGGGAGGACTACCGGACCCGGCTGGCGCTGGAGACCTGGTTCTGAACCAAGGGGGCGGGCAGATGCCCGCCCCTTACCTTATATATAATAACGTAGAGACAGGAGGAACCTGCCATGCGCAGCGTCTATCTGGATAACGGCGCCACATCCTACCCCAAGGCCCCCGGTGTGGGGGAGGCTATGAGCGATTTTATCACCAACATCGGCTGCAATATCGCCCGGGGGGGCTATCAGCAGGCCTATGACGCCGCCGGCCGGGTGCTGGAGGTGCGGGAAAAACTCAATGCTCTGGTAAACGGCCCTGGCCCCCGCAATGTGGTCTTTACTGCCGGCGCTACCGCCGGACTCAATCTGCTGCTCAAGGGTCTGCTCCGGCCGGGGGATAAGGTGCTCACCTCCCCCATGGAACACAACGCCGTCCTCCGCCCCCTGGAGCAGCTGAAGAAGCAGGGCGTTGTGGTGGAGTACCTGCCCTGTACGGACCGGGGGGAGCTGATTCTGGATGGGCTGGAGGAGAAGCTGACCGGCCGCGTCCGGGCCGTCATGCTCTGCCACGGCTCCAATGTTTCAGGAACCCTATTTCCCATCGCGCAGGTGGGCCCCCTCTGTCGGGCGCGGGGGATCTTCTTTCTGGTGGACGCCGCCCAGACCCTGGGGGCCATCCCGGTGGATATGGCTTCCATGTGCATCGACGGCTTGGCCTTCCCCGGCCATAAGGGCCTGCTGGGGCCCCAGGGCATCGGCGGGGTGGTGGTGACCGACGCTCTGGCGGCGGAGCTGGACCCGCTGCTCTCCGGCGGCACCGGCAGTATGTCGGAATCTCTGGAGATGCCCGCATTCCTGCCCGACCGCTTTGAGGCGGGGACCCTCAACCTGCCCGGCATCTTCGGCCTGGGGGCGGCCCTGGACTATCTGGAGCAGGAGGGGGAGACCCTCCGTATCCGGGAGCACAGGCTGGCGGGACACCTGTGGGCCCGGCTTATGGAGCTGGAGGAGGACGGCATCCGGGTGCTGGGTACGGACGACCCCGCCAACCGCACCGGGGTGGTGTCCATTGACTTTCTGAAGGCGGACAATGGGGAAATGGCCTTCCGGCTGGAGCAGGAGTACGGCATCCAGACCCGCTGCGGCCTTCACTGTGCCCCGGTGGCCCACCAGACCCTGGGCACCTTCCCCCAGGGGGCGGTCCGCTTCTCCGTGGGCCCCTTCACCACCTTTGAAGAGATCGACTATGTCCAGGGAGCGGTATACGAGCTGCTGCTGGACTAACCCGCACCCCGTTCCTTTCCTCCGCCGGTACAGCCTGGCCGGAAGATTACGCTTGTGTTACAAAACCGCCGGGGGTGTTGACGGAACGGATTTGATGGATTATCATTATGCCAGACTCATGGAGAGGATGTTCCCTCCTCATGGTCAAATCAAATAAGGAGGAATTCCAAATGAGAAACCTCAAGCGTGTTCTCAGCCTGGGTCTGGCTTCCGTTATGCTCATGGGCATGATGGTCGTGGGCGCCGGCGCTGCGAGCAAGGATTTCACTGACGCCAGTGAGATCAAGAATGTTGAGGCTGTCGACGTTATGGTCGCTCTGGGCGTGCTCGAGGGCGGCGATAAGGGCGACTTCCAGCCCAACTCCATCCTGACCCGTGAGCAGGCTGCCAAGATCATCTGCTATATGCTCCTGGGCACCGAGAACGCTGAGAAGCTGGCTACCAGCGGCGCTGTGTTCTCCGACGTGGCTGCTGACCGTTGGTCCGCTCCCTACATCGGCTACTGCGTGAACCTGGGCATCCTGGCTGGCGACGGCCAGGGTCACTTCTTCCCCGAGGGCAAGCTAACCGGCGCTGCTTTCGCCAAGATGCTGCTGGTTGCTCTGGGCTATGATCCCGCCATCGAGAAGTACACCGGCAACGAGTGGACCATCAACGTGGCTGGCGACGCCATCGAGGCTGGCATTGCCCCCAAGGGTCTGGTGCTGACCGACGATCTGTCCCGTCAGGACGCTGCTCAGATGGCCTTCCAGACTCTGTCCGCCAACATGGTGAAGTATGCCAACAAGGGCACCGAGATCACCAACGCTGACGGCAGCAAGATCGTTATTGGCGCTACTCCTGCCGAGGCTGTGCAGGTTGCTGGCGAGACCCTGAGCAACAACTATGACCGCCGTGCCACCGATGCTGCTGGCCTTGGCTATCAGCAGTTCTGCGAGAAGTACTTCTCCGACCTGACCAAGCAGGGTGGCACTCCCGATGACTTTGGTCGTGCTGCCGACTATGCCTGGAAGCTGAACAACGATGATGTGTACACCGCTGCACAGGAGGCCTCCGTTGTCTTTACTGCTGCCACTTCTGAGGATGACGTGCTGAAGGCCATCAAGGGCTATAGCTTTAAGAACTCTGACAATACCTACACCAAGGTTATTGACAAGGCTACCCCCGTGACCGGCGATCCCGCTGCTGTGGGTGACCTGGATCTGGGTAATAATGCTGCTATCGTGCCCGCTGTCAAGGCTCTGACCGACAACGGCAAGGTGGTTGAGATTTTTGCTGACAGCGATAAGAAGGTCACTGACGTCATCGTGATCACTTACACTGTGGGTGAGGTTACCAAGGTTTCCACCAACAAGGATGGCGACGTGACCTACACCATCAGCAACGGCGCTGGCGCTAAGGTAAACTACGCCGATCCTGACAAGACCGACACCATTGTGCTGAATGGTGAGGTTGCTGTGGACGATGTTGTTACCTTTACCCTGCAGAACAACAAGCTCTATGTTTACACCACCACCTCCTTCAACGGTGCTCAGTCTGCTTACAACACCAGCAAGAACACCATCACTGTTGAGGGCGAGACCTACACCGTGGCTACCGGCGTAAAGAAGAACGCCAGCAGCTACCTGTCCATCTCTGACTTCGGCAACAGCAACAAGGCTGACAACACCTACTATGTGGATCAGTATGGCTATGTTGTGAAGTCCACCGCTCGCGCTGCTTCCACCGACTACGCTTACATCGTGAGCGCCTACGGCAGCCTGGATTCCAGCATCGACGGCAAGACCCCCTATGTGGAGGTGCGCGCTGTCCTGGCTGACGGCACCGTGAGCGTGTACCAGGTCGCTACCGAGAAGAAGAGCGGCAACTGGTACCTGAAGGGCACCAACACCCAGATCGACGTGACTAGCAGCAGCACTGTTCAGGGCTTTGCTAACGGTCTGGTCACCACCGGCGTCTATGGCTACACTCTGGACGGCAACGTCATGACCCTGGAGACTCTGGGCACCACTCTGGCTGACGGCAGCACCACTCTGGTGAACTACAAGGCCAGCGACAGCATCCTGAAGAACGAGACCTCCGTCGGCAGCGACAAGGGTACCGTCCTGCTGAACAAGGATGTCACCATCGTGATCTATGATGACGATGCCAAGACCGCCAAGGTCGTTACCGGCACCTCCAACCTGGGCTCCACCGCTCTGGACAGCTATAAGGCTGTTGTGTCCGGCAGCTCCAACACCGTGGGCACCGCCAGCATCGTGTTCGACACCGTGACCAACGGCGTCGTGGCCGAGTCTAGCGACTATGCCTTCATTGACGCTTCCAAGTACAGCACCATCCTGGATGGCAACACTGAGAAGTACGTCTACACCGGCTATCTGGCTGACGGCAGCACCATCGATCTGACCGCCACCTCTAAGCTGACTCCCGCCACCTCTGGCAGCTCTACCGTTGGCCTGTATAAGTACACCAGCGAGAATACTGTTGCCAATAACGATCTGCTGCGTCAGCAGGACAACAACGACACTCTCCAGAACACCAAGTATGGCTATGGCCGTCTGACTGCTACCGGCGATATGCTGACCATGGGCAGCACTGGTCACTACTACGACGTGTCCAATGCCGCTGTGGTTTACATCGACGGTGATCTGTCTGAGATCAACGATAACGTCGGCTTCTTCGTCCTGAAGACCGATAACGGCACTCTCACCAACGATGTTGAGACCGTCTTCATTTTCCGTGACTAATATCTGAATCTAGATATTGGGCAAAAGGGTTCCTCCGGTTATACCGGAGGAACCCTTTTTTAGTGTATTGCAATATACCGGACTATTTTGCCTGTAGTATTATTATATGACGCATTTTTTACCTCTAGTGTATCATCCTTTAGCAGCAGATTATATCCCAGTCCCCCGCCGCAATCAGAGGAAGCGATAAAACGGTTGTCCTCCTCTGTAATAATAGACAGCATATAGTTATCGTATGGACCAGAACAATAATGGCCAAATACAATTACAAATTCTGGAGAAAAGGGCAGCTGGATTGTTCTGTCATTGGTGCCGTCACCCACATAACTGCCCTGTGCGATCCGCTCTACAGCCAGCCCGCCCAGCGCCTCGTCGATCTTCTGAAAGTCCTCGTTGAAGTCTGTCCGCAGGAAGGGGTCCGACCCTTCCCACTGATGCAGCTGATAATGCTCCGTATAGTTTGCCATACACATTCCTCCTTGTTTTGATTGGGGGGCTTACCGCTGCGGTGCCGCCCGGCGCTTTATATTCTATTTCACCCCCACCGTTCTGCGGTTGGGGGCATTTTGTTGCATCGGCAAAAAGACATCCATGGAGGAATGGAAGTCATCATAAAAAACCGGCAAGCCGTTGCAGCCCAAGCTGTTCAGCCCCTGGAAACAGCTGCTGATATCCACTGGGCATCCAAAATCAGAGCAAAAACATAACTGAAACCTCCAGTACAGAACCGTTGACGGCTGAAACGATCCCTGACAAAATACAAGATACGACACTGTTCGACCATCATATGGTGCACTGAGGAGGAGTTGGAATGGCAAGAAAGACGATCAAAAAGAACCTGGCGTATGACGATCAAAAGCAGCTGTACTACGTCTGCTTCAATTACGGCACCAATGCCGATGGACACCGGGACCGAAGAGTACGCACCTTTACCGATCTGGCGGAAGCGGAACTGGCCCTGGAACAGTTCCAGAAGGGGCTGGGCGGACGGGTGCTCTGTGATTCCAGTCGCCTGACCCTGGCGGAGTGGCTGGAGTACTGGCTGGAGGAGGTCATTGCCCCCAATCGGGCCTATACCACCTATTACTGCTATCGAGCACTCATCAAAAACCACATCGTTCCCGCATTGGGCCGCATCCGCCTGCGGCAGCTGGAGCCGTGGCACATCCAGAAATATTACGCCGAAAAAATGCGGGAGGGCCGTCTGGACTCCAACAGCGTCCACAAGCACCATATCCTGCTCCACACCGCCCTCCAGCTGGCCTTCCGGCAGAAGATCCTGCGGGAGAATCCGGTGGAGCGGGTGGAGGCCCCCAGAGAGCACCCCACCCGGCAGTTCTACTACACCCCGGAACAGCTGCGGGATCTCTTCCGGGAGGTGGAGGACTCCTGGCTGGAGCTGGTGGTCAAGCTGGGGGCCTACCTGGGCCTGCGGCGGGGGGAGATCTGCGGTTTGCGGTGGACTGACGTGGATTTTGAGCACTATGTGATCCGCATCCGGGTCACCCGCACCACTGCGGGAGACCAGGTGGTGGAAAAGGAACCCAAGACCCGCAATTCCATCCGTACCCTGGGCATCGCCGGACTGGAGGACCTGACCAATCTGCTCCACAGCATCCGGCGGGAGCAGACAGAGCGGGCGGCCACCCAGCCGGACTATGTGGACAGCGGCTATGTACTGACCGACGACAAGGGAGAACCCAGACACCCCAATATGGTGACCTGGTCTTTCCGCACCTTTGTGGAGCGGCACGGCCTGCCGCCCATCACGGTCCATGGCCTGCGACATACCTTTGCCAGCCTGGCCAACAGCGCCCGCATTCCTTTGGTGGACATCGGCAAAGCCCTGGGACACAAGGATGTGTCCATCACCGGTCGGATCTATACCCACATTTTTGACCAGACCCACCAGGAGGTGCTCAACACGGTAGCCTCCCGTATCGCGGCAGGCTAAATTGGGCTTGACAAACCTGGTATCTAAGCATATGATTAGAGAGAAGATAAAAGTTTAGGAGGTGCCCAATGACCCAGCGGGAACGGCAGATCCTGAAATGGATCGAAGAAAACCCCCTGATCTCCCAGCAGGAGCTGGCGGAAAAGGCCGGTATCACCCGGTCGTCGGCGGCGGTGCATATCTCCAACTTGATGAAGCAGGGACACATCGCCGGAAAGGGCTACATCGTCCGTACCGCTCCTTACGCAGTGGTGGTGGGAGGAGTGAACCTGGACATCGGTGGCCGGTCCTTCGGCAAGCTGGTGCCGGCGGACTCCAACCCCGGACAGGTGCGGACCAGTCTGGGAGGCGTAGGCCGCAACATTGCCCACAACATGGCGCTGCTGGGGATGGATGTGCGGCTGCTCACCGCCTTCGGGGACGATATGAACGCCCAGCGCATTGCCGCCAGCTGCGGAGAGCTGGGCATCGACATCAGCCAGTGTCTGACGGTGCCTGGCGGAGCCACCTCCACCTATCTCTTCATCGCCGACCAGCGGGGGGATATGGCCCTGGCAGTGAGCGATATGGAGATCTATGAGCATATGACCCCGGCCTTTCTGGCCGGGCGGAGCCGCCTGCTGCAAAACGCCCAGCTGGTGGTGGTGGATACCAATATTCCGGCTCAGTCCATTGCCTGGCTGGCGGACAACCTGCATCTGCCCCTCTTTGCCGACCCGGTGTCCACCGCCAAGGCGGAGAAGCTGCGGCCGGTGCTGGGCAAGCTCCACACCCTCAAGCCCAACCGGATGGAGGCAGAACTGCTCTCCGGGGTGACCATCATCGACGAGGTCAGCCTGAACCGGGCGGCGGACGTCCTGCTGGACACCGGTCTGCGGCGGGTATTCATCAGCCTGGGCGGGGAGGGCGTGCTGGCCGCCGACCACAACGGGCGGGTTCATGTGCCCTGCTGTCCCGGTCAGATGGTGAACACCACCGGCTGCGGCGACGCAGGGATGGCGGCCATTGCCTGGGCCTACCTGGAAGGTACCGATCTGGAGGGCACTGCCAAAGCCGCCATGGCAGCGGGAGCCATCGCCATGGAGAGCGCCGAGACCATTAACCCGGCTATGAGCGCCCGACTGCTCAGAGACCGGATGGAAGCATAAGCATAAAAACAACTGATTTCATATGGAGGTAACTGCAATGAATCTGAACAAGTATCTGGACGTAGCCCCTGAAGTAGCCCAGGCCGTGGCCGAGGGCAAGCCCGTGGTGGCCCTGGAGTCTACCATCATCTCCCACGGTATGCCCTATCCCCAGAACGTGGAGACCGCTCTGAAGGTGGAGCAGATCATCCGGGACAACGGCGCGGTGCCCGCCACCATCGCCATCCTGGGCGGCCGCCTGAAGGCCGGTCTTACCGCAGAGGAGATCGAGTACCTGGGCAAGCAGGGCCAGGCTGTGACCAAGGCCAGTCGCCGTGACCTGGCTGTGCTGGTGGCTCGCAAGGCCGACGGCGCCACCACCGTTACCACCACCATGATGATCGCCCATATGGCCGGCATCAAGATCTTCGCCACCGGCGGCATCGGCGGCGTCCACCGGGGCGCCGAGACCACCATGGACATCTCCGCCGACCTGGAGGAGCTGGCTTCCACCCCCGTGATGGTGGTGTGCGCCGGCGCCAAGTCCATCCTGGACCTGGGCCTGACTCTGGAGTACCTGGAGACCCACGGCGTACCCGTCATCGGCTACGGCACCAAGGAGCTGCCCGCCTTCTACACCCGCAAGAGCGGCTTCGAGGTGGACTACCGCATGGACACCCCCGCGGAGATTGCCGCCGCTTTCCACGCTTCCCAGGAGCTGGGCCTGAAGGGCGGTATGCTGGTGACCAACCCCATCCCCGAGGAGTTTGCCATGGACCACGACGTCATCAACAAGGCCATCGACGAGGCCATTGAGCAGGCCAAGGAGCAGGGCATCCACGGTAAGGCCACCACCCCCTTCCTGCTGGCCAAGGTGAAGGAACTCACCGGCGGCGACAGCCTGGATTCCAACATCCAGCTGGTATTCAACAACGCCCGTCTGGCTGCCCGCACCGCCGCCGAGCTGTGCGCCATGGGCTGAGTTTTCCCTTTCTTTCACGCAAAAGAACGCCGCATATGCGGCGTTCTTTTTTGCTTCAAGAAAAGGAATTGTAACAATATTTCTTTTTGTTTACATTCACCTGCCATGCGTTGAATCCGCCTCTGCCTGGACGTATAATAAACAAAACGACAATACTTGGACCAGATTA
This sequence comes from Flavonifractor sp. An91, assembly GCF_002159225.1. NCBI lineage: Bacteria > Bacillati > Bacillota > Clostridia > Eubacteriales > Oscillospiraceae > Flavonifractor > Flavonifractor sp. An91. The sequence continues at coordinate 69,112 of NZ_NFHA01000017.1, forward strand.
CCGGCCTTGTGCCGGAGGAACGTGCCCCATGTGGGAGAAAAGAGGCGATCTTAATGGCACGGAAATCCATATTGTTTCGCCGGCTGGGTGCGGCGCTGCTGGCGCTGCTGCTTCTGCCGGCTACGGCCGCCTGGGCTGCGGAACCTGCACCTGCTGAGGCGGCGCCTGCCCTGGCGATCTATACCACAGGAGATATGGCGGGCCGGGTAGGAGAGACCGATCCCATGACCGGACAAACGGAAGAAAACAGCTATTTGAAGGTAGCTTCCGCCATGGCGGAGGAGCGTCAGACCGTGAAGAGCGCGCTGCTGCTGGACAGCGGGGATGCGGTGGCCAATACCCTGGTCAGCGGCAGTGCCGCCGACACCGCTTTGGCTCTGCGTACCATCGGTTATGATGGACTGATCCCCAGCGTGGAGGAGTTCCGGCTGGGGCAGGGCCACCGGGCCGCCTTTTTCCGGGATTTGACCCAAGAAAACGGCCAGGGTACGCCGGTGAAACTGATCTCCGCCGACTGGATGGACGGGGAGAGCGGACAGAACGCTGCCCAGCCCTACCACATCTATACCCGCCAGCTGGAGGGCAAGGAGATCCGGATCGCAGTGGTGGGCCTGGGCACTTTGGAGGTGCCCCAGTCTCTGCCCTCTTACTATTATAGTGACAGCAAGTTCGGCCATACGGACAACACCGGCATGAGCTATGCCTGGGAGTGGAACCACTGGATCTGGCCCCAGCTGGAGCAGCAGAATTGCGACCTGGTAGTGGTATGCTGCCACGCAGACCAGGAGACGCTGGAGGAGTTTGCCGCCCAAACCGCAGGGATTGACCTGCTGGTGAGCGGCCACGGCCAGGCGGATATGGGCACTTTGGAGAATCGGGATGGCCAGATGGTGTCCTGGGTCAGCAGCGGCGGAACCACCCTGACCCGTACCGAGGTGATTCTCTCTGACAACGGTACTCCTGTGATCGGCGAGAGCCAGCTGCTGCGACTGAGCGACTATGAAAATGATCCGGCGCTGGCCCAAGCCACGGCCGACGGCCAGAAGGCCCAGCAGGCCCGCGCCGAGCAGCGCGCAGGGACCCTGTCCGGCAACTGGACGGAGACCACTGCCAGTGCTACCCGGCAGACCCAGGCGGCTGATCTGGTTGCCCGGGCTATGCTGTGGACCTCAGGGGCGGATGCGGCCCTGATTACCAACGGAAGCCTTGGATATCTGCCGGAGCAGAGCAGCAGCGGCAGCGGAGCCCGTGCCCTGAGCCTGAGGGACTGTGCTACCCTGGCCAGCGGAGACAGTCCGGTGGTGATGGTGGAACTGACCGGCGCCCAGCTGGAGGCATGGCTGGAGGTCTGTGCCGGGCGGTACCAGGTGGATGAGAGCGGTCGGGTGACCGGTGGGCAGGACGCCGATTTCCTGTATGGTATGGACTATGAGCTTTATGTAGGCGGCCAGCCTGGCCAGCGGGTGGTCAATCTGACCTGGCAGGGCCAGCCGGTGGAGGGGGATCGCACCTATCGTGTGATTCTGGAGGAGTCTCATCTGTATGACGACGAGTTCCCCTCCTGCACCATTTTGTGGTCCGCCGCAGCCGATATGCAGTATGCTGCCACCGGCGGAACAATGGCCTCCCTTTTGACCGCGTTTACTTCCCGTTCCGGGGCTGTTGTACCGCAGCGGGAGAGCACCTGGGCGGTATACGCCGGTGCTGTGGACAGTCCCATGACCCGGTTGGGTTTTGTGGAGATGCTCTATGAGGTGGCAGGCCAGCCCAAGCCCGGGGCCAATGTGGCCTTTGCGGATGTGACGGGAAGCGACGCGGTGGTTTGGGCCGCGGAAAAGCGCATCGTCAGCGGAGACGGCAAGGGTATGTTCCTGCCCCAGATGGAAGTGACACGGGAGCAGGCGGCAGCCATGCTTTATAACTACGCCAGAGCGGAAGGCCTGGACCTGACCACCGATGGTTCGGCTGTCAACGCCCTGTCCGACCGGGCTTCTGTCTCCGGCTGGGCGGTGACGGCGGTGGATTTCTGCCTCCGCAACGGTCTGCTGGAGCCGGTGAACGGCCAGTTCCAACCCTCTGCCACCATGACCCGGGCGGAGGTCCAGCGCACCATGGAAGTTTTAAAAACATTGGATTGAACCGGATTTCGGATGAAACGGACGCCCTGGGGGGCGTCCGTTTTTCTTTCATAAAACGGTAAGAGGGCGTTTAGAAATTTTTAAGATGATGCTGGTACACTATCTTCAGAAGCAAAGGAGGCATACAGATGGAGCAGATTCTGAAGGTAGAAGGACTGTGCCGGGATTATGGCAGAGGAACGGTCACTCATGCGGTGGACCATGTGGATTTTTCGGTGGAAAAAGGGGAATTTGTAGGCATCATGGGCCCGTCGGGCAGCGGCAAGACCACCCTGCTCAACTGCATTTCCACCATTGATACCCCTACGGCGGGCCACATCTGGGTGGAGGGGAAGGACATTACCGCTCTAAAACAGAAGGCACTCTCCCAATTCCGCCGGGAGCGGCTGGGCTTTGTGTTTCAGGATTGCAACCTGCTGGATACCCTCACCGCCTTTGAAAATATCGCCCTGGCCCTCACCATCCGCAAAACCCCGCCTCAGAAGGTGGAGCGTCTGGTGCAGGAGACCGCCCAGCTGCTGGAGATCACCGACTGCCTGAACAAATACCCCTATCAAATGTCGGGGGGCCAGCAGCAGCGCACCGCCGCCGCCCGGGCCATTGTCACCCGACCGGCCCTGATCCTGGCCGACGAGCCTACCGGCGCTCTGGACTCCAAGTCCGCCCGGCTGCTGCTGGAGCGGTTCGAGGTGATGAACGAACTGTGTGAGGCCACCATCCTGATGGTTACCCACGACGCCTTTACCGCCAGCTACTGTCATCGCATCCTCTTTCTGCGGGACGGGGCGGTGTTTGCACAGCTGGAGCGGGGGGATCTGGACCGCAGAGACTTTTTCTGGCGAATCATCGGCGTGGTGACTGAGCTGGGAGGTGACCAAAACGATGTTCTCTAAGCTGGCTGTCAAGAATGTAGGGCGCAGCTTCCGGGACTACGGGGTGTACTTCCTGACCGTGGCCTTCGGCGTGTGCCTGTTTTATGTGTTCAACGCTCTGGAGACCCAGAGTGTGATCCGCTATCTGGCCCAGCACCCCCGGGCCAACATTGTGGGAGCTATTCAGCAGCTCATCGGCATCCTGTCAGTCTTTGTGTGGGTGGTGCTGGCCTTCCTCATCCTGTACGCCTCCGGTTTTCTGGTCCGCCGCCGGTCCCGGGAGCTGGGCACCTACCTGATGCTTGGCATGGAGCGCTGGCAGGTGGCCCGGCTGCTGCTGGCGGAGACCGCCGTCATTGCTCTGACGGCGCTGGCGGTGGGGCTGGCGCTGGGTGTGGTGCTCTCCCAGGCCCTGTCCCTCTTTACCGCGGGGCTGTTTGCGGTGCCCATGACCTACTTTGCCTTTTCCCTCTCTCTCCCTGCTATCGGCAAGACGGTGCTGGCCTTTGCGGCTATTTTCCTGCTGGTGATGTTCTACCACGCATTTACCATATCCCGGCGGAAGCTGATTGACCTGCTGCGGGCCCGGCGGGTGAACCAGGAGCTGAAGGTGCGCAGCCTGGGCGTCTCGGTGGTGCTCTTTCTCGTGGGCTGCGTTTTGCTGGCCGTGGCCTACACCATGCTGCTGACCCGGGGCCTGCTGCGGGTGGACGAACTGTTCTGGGTAATGATCGGGCTGGGCAGCCTGGGTACCCTGCTGTTCTTCCGGGCCTTGTCCGGTTTCCTGCTGCGTCTGTGCCAGACCAGCAAGAAGCTCTATTATAAAAATCTGAATTTGTTCATCCTGCGGCAGTTCAACGCCAATATCAATACCACCTACCGGTCCATGACGGTGATCTGCCTCATGCTGCTGCTGGCCATCGGCATCACCGCCACCTCTGTAGGACTGAACAACACCGTCTCTCAGATGGCGGACCAGACCGTGCCCCAGGATGTGGAATTGTCTGTCTGGCCGGAGGAGGATGGGGGGACCATGGATCTGCCCGCACTGCTGACGGCGGAGGGCTTCGATCCAGAGCAGCAGTGCAGTCGCTGGATCACCTTCCCCATGTATCAGGACGAGCGTGGGCGCTCCTGTATGCTCCAGACCGACTACGATGCCTATGCGGCTGCCTGGGGAGAGGAGAAGGCAGGCTCTTTTGTGGAGGACTGGAGCGTCTGGCTGGTGTCCCGGGAAACGGAGGGGCTGTCTATGTCCCGCTGGTACTTCCTGGCCGACTATGCCGGGGACAGACAGGAGGGGGAGGACGCTTTCCTGGCGGCGGTGAGCGGTCTGAAGGATACCGGTGGCTATTCCTATACCACCAAGCTGTCCACCTGGATGGACCTGATGGGTACCAAAGTGCTGGTGCTCTTCATCGGACTCTACCTGGGCGTGGTGTTCCTGGTGGCCTCGGCGGCGGTGCTGGCCCTCCAGCAGCTCAGTCAGGCCGCCGACAGTGCCCAGCGCTACCGGGTACTGTCCCGGCTGGGCGTGTCCGAGCGGATGCGGGGCAGGTCGGTGGATATCCAGGTGTTTCTGGCCTTCTTCCTGCCGCTGGCTCTGGCCCTGATCCATGCCGTGGTGGGCATGACCGCCGCCAATGCCGTCATTGCCGAGGTGGGCAAGGTGGATGCCGCTGCCTCCAGCGCTGTCACCGCCCTGCTGCTGGTGGCGGTGTACGGCGGCTACTTCCTGGCCACCTGCTGGGGCAGCCGACGGCTGCTGCGCAGTCAGATATAATGCCAGAAAAAATGAGAAAACACTTGTAATCGTTCCTGTTTTGTGCTATTATCAATTTTACGTATGAGAGAAGGCGCGGGAGGCCTGCGCCAAATAGAGTGCACATTGCCCCGCTGACGGGGCCGAAAGGACGATGTAGCGTGGATTACACCAAGCTGATTCTGAGCATTATCGATGTGGCGGCCTGCCTGTTCCTCATCGCCGTGGTGCTGCTCCAGTCCGGCAAGAGCGCCGGCCTGTCCGGTGCCATCGCCGGTGTTGCCGACACCTTTATGGCCAAGAATAAGGCCAAGAGCTGGGACGCCAAGCTGGCCAAGATGACCAAGTGGGTGGCCATTGGATTCATGATCCTCACCTTTGTCATCTGCCTGATCTGAGAATGCGAAAAAACGCCCTTCCGGTTTCGGAAGGGCGTTTTTTGTTGCGCCTGGGGCAAAAAGGGGTATAATACAAACCAGAAACACCAGAATCAGAAAGGAACGATCTATGAAAGAGACAAAGGAATTGACCGGTATCTACCAGGCCAGCGGCCGGGGCTTCGGCTTTTTGATCCCCGAGGAGGGGGAGGACTGCTTCATTCCACCCCGGGCCAACGGCGGCGCCTGGAATGGAGATAAAGTAACGGCCTGCATCACCGAGGAGGACCCAGAGGCGGGCCGACGGGTGGCCAAGGTGGTCCAGGTGCTGGAGCGGGCCAACAAAACCGTCACCGGCGTGCTGGAGCGGCAGGACCACGCCCTCTGGCTGAAACCGGACAACGACCGCCTGCCCGGCCCCATCCAGGTATTCACCAAGCGGAAGGGGGTGCGCCCCGGCGAGCGGGCGGCTGTGGCCATGACCAGCTTCGGCGGCGGCAAGACCGCCCCCATGGGCACCCTGCGGGAGCGGTTTGGCCCCGCCGACCGGCGGGAGAGTGCCGTGGAGGCCATTCTCTACACCCATGACATTGTGCGCACCTTCCCGCCTGCCGTGCTGGCAGAGACTGAGACCATCCCCCAGGCGGTGGAGCCCTCCGCCCTGGCGGGACGGATGGACTTGCGGGGCAAGACCATCATCACCATCGATGGGGCCTCCTCCAAGGACTTTGACGACGCCGTCAGCCTGGAGAAGGACGACCAGGGCCGCTGGGTGCTGGGGGTCCACATCGCCGATGTGAGCCACTATGTGCACCCCGGTTCCCCGCTGGACCTGGAGGCTTGGGAGCGGGGCACCTCGGTATATTTTGCCGACCAAGTGGTGCCTATGCTGCCGGTGGAGCTGTCCAACGGCATTTGCTCCCTGAACCCCCATGTGGACCGGCTGGCCCTGTCCTGCATTATGACCATGGACGCAAGCGGCGGGGTAGTGGACCACACTATCACCAAATCAGTGATCTGCTCCACCGAGCGGATGACCTACGAGGACTGCAACGTACTGCTGGCGGGGGAGAACCCCGCCCTGGCGGAGCGGTACGCCCATATCCTGCCCATGCTGCGGGATATGGCGGCTTTGGCCAAGCAGCTGGAGAAGCTGCGGCGGAACCGGGGGGCCCTGGATCTGGAGACCAAGGAAAGCTATGTAATCTGCGACAGCGAGGGCAAGCCGGTGGACGTGGCCCTGCGGCAGCAGGGGGAGAGCGAGAAGCTCATCGAGTCCTTTATGCTGGCGGCCAACGAGTGCGTGGCGGAGCACCTGAGCCGGCTGCACAAGCCCTGTGTCTACCGGGTCCATGAGAAGCCCTCCGACGAGAAGGGGGAGGCCCTGCGTACCATGGTGGCCCCTCTGGGCTACGACCTGAAGGGGACCGACAGCCACTCCCTCCAGAAGCTCCTGGACTGGGCCAAGGGCAGGCCGGAGGAGGGGGCGGTGTCCATGATGGTGCTGCGCTCCCTGATGAAGGCCCGGTACGACGAGGACAACCTGGGCCACTTCGGACTGGGGGCGGAGTATTACTGCCACTTCACCTCTCCTATCCGCCGCTATCCCGACCTGATGGTCCACCGGGTGCTCACCGCCCTGCTGGACGGGACGCTGGATAAACAGGAGAAGAAGCTGACCACCGCCGTGGGGCGGGCCGCCGTCCAGTCCTCCCAGCGAGAGCTGGCCGCCCAGGAGGCCGAGCGGGAGATCGAGAAGCGGTATCTGGCCGAGTTTATGGCGGGCCACGTTGGGGAGACCTTTGCCGGTGTGGTGTCCGGCGTCACCCGGTTCGGCCTCTTTGTGTCGGTGGCCGGGGGCGTGGAGGGACTGCTGCCGGTGGAGGCCTTACCCGGCGGGCCCTGGGAGTATGACCAGGCCCATCTGCTCCTGGTGGAGCTGGGCGGCAGCGGCCGGTATACCTTCGGCATGGCCCTGGAGGTGGAGTGCGCCGCCGCCGACCCGGTGAGCGGTCAGGTGGACTTTATCCTCCCCGGCGGTACCCCTGTCGTCAAGCAGGAGCGGCGGGCGGAGAAGCCCAGGACAGAAAAGTCCCGCCGGAAGAAGGGAGGCAACCGCCGGGCCATGCACCTGCCCAAACGGCGAAAAGGAGGCAAAAAACGATGATGAAACGTATTCTTTCCGGGGTGTTATTGCTCTGTGTATTGGGTTTAACGGGGTGCGGCAGCAAAATGCCCGCCCCTACGCCCACGCCTGCCG